>NZ_JAWUEA010000033.1:0-99640 GCF_036663475.1 Rouxiella sp. T17
GTGGGGGTCCAGGGGGTGTTGGCCTTGGAAGACCCCATGGGCGGTCTGCGCCGCCGCGCAGTAAGCGAAGCGCATGCAGTTGAATTTGAACTTGAACTTGAACTTGAACTTGAACTTGAACTTGAACTTGAACTTGAACACAAAAAAAGGGATTTTGATTTTAAAGAAGAATTTTAATTTAAAAGAAGAGATTTTGAATTTAAAAAATCCAGCTTTGATTTCTCAAAGCAAAAAAAAACCCGCTTTCGGCGGGTTCATTTGCGATGGGCTTATTTAACTGCTCGGGTTTACACCGTCTTCGCTATCGTAAATACGCCCCGCTGTTCACTTATTACAGTGCAACAACGTTTACAGCTGATGGGCCTTTAGCGCCGTTCTCGATAGAGAACTCAACTTTTTGACCTTCATCAAGAGTTTTGAAATCGCTGCTCTGAATGGCAGAGAAGTGTACGAACACGTCTTTGCTGCCGTCTGCAGGAGAGATAAAACCAAAACCTTTACCAGCGTCAAACCACTTTACCAAACCAGTCATTTTAGTAGACATAATAATTTCCTTTAATTTAAAACCGCCATAAGGCGAGGGAGGTCTGTTTTTTTAGTTGTGATACTTATGGGGCACTAAAGAAGGAAATTCGCGGTGAAGAGATATCTAGTGAGGATAACGCTAATACAGTGAACTACTTTACTAAAATTGCTTTCATAAGGTCTGTACTACAAACCGAGGAGTGCATTAACGCACGGCAGAAAATTTTACGCAAGCTTTATTTTAGTAACGCATTTAGGCTGCTTTGTTAAACATCTTTTAAAGATTCGATAACAAATTTGCCAGAATTCTATCTAGCTCACATAAAAATCTCTGTTTTCGTACCACTATTTGTCTAACAAATGGAGGCACACTATGAATATCACACACGGTAAAGCGCTTAGCAAAGTCACTATTCAAGATGTTGAAGTCATGGTAGCCATGTTGGCGATTATCGGGATCATTCTTTGGGAGCTGCTGGCATAGCACTTATTAATGTTAAAAGCGTTTAATTACAGCGTTAGCTGCATTCAATGCTTCATTCAATAAAGTGGAAATATACGCGTGAATGGATTTCAGCGTGGTCACTTGGGTTTGGGGATCCCCTACCCGTTATGACCGCGCCGTAAAGGCTATAAACCGCTAGCTTGCATAACAAATGGCAGGTCAATCACCAGATTGGCAAACAGCACGGCCAGGCTGGAGTAAATCACTAATTTCAACATTGAAACCTCGAAGCGCAGCAACAATGACGAAGAAATCAATTCTGTTCGCGAGTCATTTGCCGTAAACGTTTAGTTAGCTACCATGAACCGCCAATCCATCATGACCAACAACGCCAGACTCGCAGCACAGGCAATAAGTGTTAATTTCATTTTAATCCTTTAAAAACAATCAAATAAAATCAAGCCAGCTTAGCTTTTCACGTTGAGACAAGGCTTCATGCCTCGGGTCATTTTCACTTGAAAACGCAAAACCCTCAATATTTGCGCTAGTAATATCAAAAAGCTTAATTGTGATCAATATCACAATTAGCGATGAGCACTTTTTGATTTTTGCTTAAGCACTGTACAACCCACAGTACGATTTTCGTTCGGGTTGCTGTCGATTCTTGCGTCATGCAAAATGGTCCCTTAAAGCGTTACTTAATCTGAACACTAACTGCCTTTCAAGGATCCTCGCGTGACCAAATTGACTCAACAACAGTGCATCATTCTGACTGGTTTTACCGGCATCCTGCACGGCGAATTCGAGTGGTTTTTCAGCGATCTGCAAAATAGATTGGGCCGCGATGTTCAAACCTCCGAACTGGGCTATCCCGAGTTTATGGAAGAGTGCAAAGCGTTATATGAAGAAGATTTCTCCGCCCTAATGCCTGATTAACGAATTTGCCACACTGGCCAACGCCAACAGTTGGCCATAACCTCTTAAAAATCTTTCTTTTGTCTGACTTATTCCGCACCGTTTGCGCCCCGATATTTAATTATTCTTACCTCAGTCCATTATCATTAAAGAAATACCAACGATAGGACGAGTACGGAAAACGCTCGCGATCTCGAAATCCCGTTGTAGAACATCTCACATTACTATTTAATACCTGCAGTTTAACAAACGAAGGTTATCTTAAAACCCTTATTTGAACGAGATATTAAAGGGCAAGAAATCCTTTACCTTCGTAAATTCAATTTAATTAAATTCGGGTGATAATGTGATAATAAAATCTGCAATACCTACTGTTTTACTTAATGATCCGTTTGAAGATTTTGCCATGGTTGATTGTAAAGGAAATACGATGACCATTAACAATCAATCTTTCGAGGTCACTGAAAAGCATAAACGATTGGTTATTTGCCTTCTCAAAGATATAACGCTAAAAAATGACATTATTAATGTCGTCTGGTTTGAGCAGGCAGGAATGGTGAGTGATAACAATTACCATCAATTAATTCACAAGTTCCGCAATTTACTTTGTGCCAATAATTTACCTAAGGCAATGTTAAAAACTATTCCACGCCACGGTGCGATGCTCGACCTGTCGCTGCTGCCCGCTATTCAAAACGCTGTACCTTTAGAGACAAAAATTCGTGAGAAAAAAACCAACAATCTAACCACGATAAGCAATTTTTTCACCGCGACTTTCTCTATGATTTCAAAATCAATTCACCGGTAAACGCTTTAATCTCAGCATGTTGAGAAAAATAGTGAAAGATATTTTCATATTTGCAGCTAAACAATGAAATGAATTTTTTTAAATGTGTCAATCTACACTGACCACTTATTTTACGGGACCGAAAATATATCGAGATGAAAACGCCATATTCAGGATTTCGAGACCCTTTACCTCACGCTTTTTCGAATGAAAGCCTGATAACGGCATGGCCTTTGCCGGTAAAGTGGTTTCTTTTTGCGGTGAGTTATTTCTTTTTGGCTTACCTGTGTCTCGAAACTCGTGATTCTGGCAGTCTTTCATCAACAATCTGGTTACCTGCCGGACTTACTTTGGGCGTACTGAGCCGATCCCCCCTTTCGCGCTGGCCGCTGTGGATTATTAGTGCGGGTTTGCTGCACGTGCTGGTCAGTTTCCTGCACGATCGTCCTACCGATATTGCGTTAATCTTTGCTTTAAACGATTTGATGACGCTTAGTCTTACTGCCTATATATGGAAAGTTTTCATAAAGCACGGTGATAATCATCGTCGTAAAATCAGCATGATTTTCTTTATAATTTTGGTATTCTTAGCCAGTATTTTAGGGGGAATTTCAACGATAATTTCTTTAAATGCGCTGGCCTATCCTACCGTTTTCCTGCACTTTGTTATTTGGAGTATTTCCAATGCCACAGGATGTCTGGCAATAGCGCCTATTTTTGTATTGCATAATAAATATCAGGCACAGGAAATTTTCAATAGAAGACCTTGGCAACTGTTGACTCTTTTTATTGCCATTGTAACGACACTGTTAATATTCATCCCCTCTGCCGAAGAAATACAGCGCTTTAACCAAATAGAATTCGCGCTTTATTCCCTTATCGGAATTATGTTACTTTGCTCGTTCTTTTTAAACGCTCATCAACTTTGTTTTGTTTTCATTGTGTTAGCTATTATTACCAGCACGGCTACGCTTTATTCTCACGGCCCTTTTTCCACACAAGATTACTCAGCCAACGAATTTATTACGTCTTCTCAGCTTTATTTACTGATTATCTTTACTTTCGGCTTACTGTTTCATAGCCTTGTTGGTCATTTACAAAGCTTTAGAAAAATAAGTCAGCAACAGGTTATGCTCATTTCTGCTGGTTTGAGTCAACAAAAAATCTATTCTTTTAGTATAAACATGACCACACAAAGCATAATCTGGTCGAAGAACGGTAATAAAGAAGATCAAAACCCATTCTTTTCAGTGAAAACTGCCGCTCAATTATTAGGTAGAGTACATACTGATGACCGTTTAATCCTTGCTCCCTGGTTTAAGGGTATTAAAACCGTTTTTTTGCAGCCACATTCATGCCCTGTGCGACTATTATTTACCTGTGAACCCTTTTCTTTAAACAGTAATACTTTTACTCAAGCCCATTTAGCGTTGATAAATGATTGTGATGATGCCGCGAGCCTGTTGTTAAACGGTGTACTGATCGTTTTCGAAGACGCTATCGTTAAGCCCATAGGAACCACAGAATGAAAACAGTGCTGATTGCCGACGATCATCCCGTCTATCTTCTTGGGCTTAAAACGCTGCTAGAAACACAATTTGCTGCCGATTTTAGTCTGCACGGAACAGCGAGTACCGTTGATGGACTCCTTGCCTCGCTCAAAAATAGCCTTCCCGATCTGTTACTTACCGATTTCACTATGCCCGGCGTTCAACATTCGGACGGACTACACCTTATTCAGTATTTGCGCAGGACTTACCCCGCGCTGCCGATCGTCGTCATCAGCGTATTGTCTAACAAAGCGATTGCTAATTTGATGCTCAAATCCGGCGTTATTGCCGTTATCAATAAACAAAGTTTAAGTACCGAGCTGAATGCCTGTCTTAAATCATTGCTTAGCGGAGGCGATTTCGCGTCCAGTAGTAAAATGAAGATGTTTAAGCCGTTGATAAATAACAACGCAACGCAAGTGCTGCGGATTAGCCCGAAAGAAACTGAGGTGTTGCGCTTAATGAAGCAGGGGCAAACCGTCAATCAAATCGCACAGATGCTTCACCGCTCCAAACAGACTATCAGCGGCCAGAAGAAAAGCGCCATGAGTAAGCTGGATCTCGTTTCCGACGCCGAACTTTTCGAATACCTGCTCAAGATAGACCTCTAATGCGTTGCCTAACGCTCTGGATATCCTGGCTGCTGCTCGGCGCGTTATTCCCGGCTCATGCCGAAAATTTGCGGATAGGTATCGATAACGTCAGTGCGCGTTACAGTGAAATTAATACCCAGATTCAAAATGACGATACCGAACCCGCTCTACTGGCTTTGGTTAATGAGCAGCTTCGTTCGAAAGGCAGCGTAGACGCTTTACTCGATGCCGTGCCTTTGAAAACGACTGAGGAAAAGCTACAACTACTCCTCACCAATAAAATTGATGGCTTCTTTGCTGAAGAAACTGTTACGGGCCCAACCAACGCTCTGCTAGCGTCGCAGCCGCTCTATTCTACGCATTGGCGCATCGTCTCATTGGCCGACAGTCATTCGAGAACCGATTTTAATGCTCAAGACCTCAACAAACGCAAAATTATTGTGGTCAGTGATGCGCCTATCCAAACCTTGAAGCAGCGTTACCCTGATATTTTCCTGATAATTACCCCGTCGTTGTCAGAAGCGATAACATTACTCAGGGCCGGAGCAGCCGAGGGCGTGCTTTGCCGACAGGTTGCAGCGAACGTGTTGGCAGAGAATGTATTCCCCGACCTGTTAAAAGTCAGCGCTATCGATAGCCTAACCACTGAAACACGTTTGATAGTTCAGGCAAGGCATTCGAAAGCGTTATCAGCGTTGAATAATGCTATTGAGCAGTTACCCCAAAATACCTTTCAGAACTTGCTCAGCCGTAATTTTACCGTACTTACGCTGATGAATATTGTTCCCCCGTTAAAGCAGAATCACCGCAACTTTGATCTTGCCGCTATCATCGTTGGCGTAGTGTCGCTGTTTCTTATTGCCTATCTTATTGATCAAATTGCCCATCGCCGCACCACGGAACGACGCCTCAATGACGGCGTACTGTTTTGGCAAACCTTGTTAAACAGTCTTTCAACGCCGGTGTTGGTATGTGACTCGGCGGGAATGGTGACGCACGTCAATCAGGCACTGTGCGACGACCTGCAAGTTTGCCGCGTGACGTTGCGAGGTAAGTCGGTTGAGCATTTTAATCAGCTATTTTTCAACAGCATGGCGCTGGATACGGCTGGCTTGCTGCAAGCCAGCAGCAAAAATGAGCCGACTTTTTTTGAAGGAAAATATCTGCTTAACGGGCAATCTCACAGCATTAGTGGTTGGATAACGCCTTATACCAACACGAATAAGGTACCGCAGGGGTTGGTCATTGGTTGGTTTGATTTAAGTGAAAGAATCGAGCTTGAGGCAAAATTGGCGTTAGCGCTGACGGAGGCAAAACGCGCCAGTCAGCAAAAAGGGGAATTTTTGGCGCGAATGAGTCATGAGATCCGCTCGCCGATGAATGTCATCATGGGAATATTGGAGATGGAGAATCAGCGTGCATTTTCATCTGAAAATCGGCTTTCCAACCCTTTACTTTCAAATTCTTCAATTTCAAATGCTTCGCTTTCAAGTCCTTTACTTTTGACTCCTTCACTTTCAAATACTCCATTGCCAGCCTCTCCTCCCCTTGCCATAGCGTATCAAGCGTCGCGCAATCTGTTGCAGATTATTGGCGACGTGCTTGATTTGTCGAAGATTGAAGCGGGTGAAATGCTATTGGCACCCCAACCCGTTTCGCTACATGCTTTGCTGACCAGCAGCGCCGAAACGTACAAGACGCTTGCCGCTAAAAAGGGGCTAGGTTTTGAAACCGACCTTACGGCCTGTTTTGAACAGTATTACCTGCTCGATAAAGGCAAGTTAGCCCAAATAGTGAACAACCTGCTGAGTAACGCGATTAAATATACTCAACGAGGTGAGGTTGCGCTTTCTGTAGTGACAGACTTCGCCGATAAAACCGATCCTCAGGAAAAAAATCAGGAAATAATCATTAGCATCAGGGATAGCGGCGTCGGAATCGACCCTGCTTTATTGCCGTCGTTAATCAAACCTTATCGGCAAATATCGGCTTCCAGCCCTGATAGCAGCGGGCTTGGGCTAACTATTTGTCATCAACTGATTGAACTGATGGGCGGAAGATTAGAGATGATCTCCACACCTGATATTGGATCTGATTTCAGGGTAATCCTGCCCTTAAAAACGGCCATTCCAGATGTTTTGCCGGCGCCACATCAGGCGTTGCCTGTAGACACTCCCCGTTATCAACTGTGGATTATCGATGACCTGCCGGCGAATTTACTGGTCATGCAATTACAGCTTACTGCACTCGGGCATCAGGTGACCTGCTTTGACAATGCTCGAGAGGCTTTAAACCTTTTAAAACAGCACCCCGTTCCGCCGGTAGATTTAATCTTCACGGATTGTCAGATGCCCATACTTGACGGTTATCAATTCGCCACCGAACTTAGGCTGGCTGAATGCGCAAACGAAATTCCACAGCATCTGCCACTGATTGGTTGTACGGCCAACGCATTTTCGGATGAAGAGAAAAAGTGCCTGTTTGCCGGCATGGACGGGCAGTTAACCAAGCCTGTCGCACAAGCGGATCTCGCTGATTGTCTGCGTAATATGCTGCAAAACCGCCGGGTCGATCTTGCAGAAATCGTGGCGCTCTCGGGGGGACAAGCCAATATTATTGATAAACTCATCAGCGAGTTACAGAAAAGCAGTGCTGAAGATATTCAACTGATTGAAAATGCCTGGCGACAAGAGAACGCGTCAGAATTGAAAAGCCGAGTGCATCGATTGAAAGGTAATTTTGCGCTCACGCAGTTTGCCGAAGGGCAACGTCTTTGCGTGGCTATCGAACAAAAAATAGAGTCAGATGAAAGGGTTTCAGAGCGGCAGATATTGCGGCTCCAGCGCGTAACCCAGCATTTTACTAGCCTGCTACAGCGTTTTTCGTCCATTTAAGGGCTGCACGGCTTTAATTTGTCTAAATTTCGTCCTATTATCTTATAAGAGATTTAAAGCTTTAATAGATTGAAAGCCGCTGCCTCTAGAGAGAAAATAAGGTTGGCTGATTTATTCGCATCCCGTTCAAAAACACATTTTCGAACAAAAATTATGAGCTTGAGCAAACCCCGTCGTCCCCATGGGCGCTGGACCTATTACATTCTTTATGAAGACATTCTGTGGCCTTGCCCAGTCCGTTGGGAGTGGGAAACCGGCTACGGCGGCTGGCTGCCTTTTTATTACTCCCCCACGCTCGAATTCGTCGCTGGCGATCCGGATAAAGCGACCAAAATGCCGCCCGCTCGACGTACAATGCCTCCCCGTACTCGTCAGCTCGCCTATCACTACGACGATTAACCCGTTTACGCTTAGCGCACGCGAACGAGGGCAAACATCCTTTTGATTGATTCGGCTTATTTAGATAGTCAGCCATTTTGAAATGACGGTTTATTTTTAATGAATCTCGCACAAAAAGACTTTGCATAATTACTGTTCTTTGATCATGCTTATTTAGTGGAATTCACCTTCTGTTAAAGCTGGAACTATTTTGCAAAACCTTAGAGCCTCTGCGCTCAACGCTATCAAGCGTACTCCATGGTATCCAAAACGGCGTTCCTATCGAGTCTTGTTCTGGCGAGAAATCACTCCGCTAGCCGTGCCGATTTTCTTCGAAAATGCCTGTGTGCTGCTAATGGGGGTGTTAAGTACCTTTCTGGTCAGTTGGTTAGGCAAAGAAGCGATGGCCGGCGTCGGTCTGGCTGACAGCTTTAACATGGTCATTATCTCCTTTTTTGCCGCCATCGATCTCGGCACAACCGTGGTGGTCGCCTTTAGTCTCGGCAGGCTAAATCACGAGCGCGCCCGCGATGCTGCCCGCCAATCGCTAATCATCATGACGCTGTTTGCCGTGGTATTGGCCATTGGTATCGAGTTTTTTGGTCAGAGCATTATCGATGCGATAGCCGGAAACGCCGCGCCGCAGGTTAAAGCGCTGGCACTGAGCTATTTACACGTCAGTGCGTGGAGTTATCCTGCCGCCGCCATCGCCCTGATTGGCTGTGGTGCACTGCGCGGGGCGGGCAATACCAAGATCCCGATGCTTATCAACGGCGGGATGAATATTCTCAACATCGTTATTACTACCGTGCTGATTTATGGCTGCTTTTCGTGGAAAGGGCTGGGTTTTGTCGGTGCGGGACTAGGTTTGACGATTTCCCGCTACATCGGTGCGGCGGCTGTCATTTATGTCTTAGCCATCGGTTTTAATCCAGCGTTGAAGATCTCCCTAAAAAGCTATTTCACCCGTATCAATACCAGCATTTTGGTTGAAGTGTTGGGCATTGGTATTCCCGCCAGTATCGAATCGGTACTGTTTAACGGCGGTAAATTATTGACGCAGGTTTTCGTTGCGGGAATGGGCACCAATGTCATTGCCGGTAACTTTATCGCTTTCTCAATCGCCTCATTAATCAACCTCCCCGGCAATGCACTGGGTTCTTCTGCCACTATTATCGTTGGAACCCGGCTCGGAAAAGGGCAGATTGCGCAATCCGAATTTCAGTTACGCCACGTCTATTGGCTTTCGGCGATCGGCATCTGTTCGCTGGCGCTGCTCTCCGTGCCGCTGGCAGGATTACTTGCTTCGTTTTATACCCGTGAAGAAGACGTCATCGACGTTGTAAAAATTCTAGTCTGGCTGAATGCCGCTTTTATTCCTTTCTGGGCGGCGTCATGGGTGCTGCCTGCGGGGCTGAAAGGCGCGCGCGACGCCCGTTTCACGATGTGGGTTTCACTGCTCGGCATGTGGGGCTGCCGTATTGTGGCGGGTTATACCCTGGGTGTGGTGCTTGGTTTTGGCGTCGTTGGCGTCTGGCTTGGCATGTTCCTCGACTGGATCGTGCGCGGCGCGTTTTTCTATTGGCGCATGGCGAGCGGCCGCTGGCTGTGGAAATATCCACGTCCCGAAAAAAACGTAATTACAGAAACAGTTTCAGTTGAAAACGACACGACTTCTGGAAAACAGCACACGACCGTGGAGGGATAAATGGCCGAAAGTTCTAAAAAAACGTCTCACCCGCCCTATCTCAAGCCCGGTGAACGGGTGGTCATCTACGATGGCCAATGCAAACTGTGCAACGGCTGGGTAAATTTTTTGCTGCGTCACGACAAACGGCACAGCGTGCGATTGTCGCCGGTGCAGTCCGAGGCGGGCAAAGCGTTGTCGACGTGGGCAGGAATGTCACCTGAAAATGTTAACACTATCGTTTTGATAGATAACGAAAACGTCTACAAGCGGTCAGATGCCATTTTTCGCGTGATGTCTTTCTTGCCTCAACCCTGGCGCGCCGTTTCGGCACTGCGAGTATTTCCCCTTAAATTCAGGGATGCCTGCTACAACCTGATTGCGCTTAATCGCTACAAAATTTTCGGAAAATATGACAGCGTCAAGCATCTCGAGGCCGATCATAGCGATCGCTTTATCAAGGATTAAGTTAGGGATTAAATAGGGAATTTAGTAAGTTAGTAGACATTTCAGAGGTTTAATAGAGACCACTGAGAACCCAGTGGCCTTTAAAGCGATTTACTGCTTTTTCTACATGCTTCATTTTGCATGCAAAGTTCTGCATGCAAAGTTCTACATGCCTAACTCTAGGTGCTTAGTTGGTCAGGGTGTACTCAAGGCTGATATCAGCATTAAGAACCTGTGACACTGGGCAACCTTCTTTGGCTTTTTTGATGATTTCATCGAACTTGTCATCAGAAATGCCCGGCAAGGTTACTGCACTTTCTAACTTGATCGCTGTGATAGCAAAACCGCCACCGACTTTATCAAGTGAAACCGTTGCTTTGGTGTCGATGCTTTCCGGCGTAAAGCCTTCTTCACCGAGCATCAGGGAAAGCGCCATCGAGAAGCAGGCTGCGTGTGCGCCGCCAATCAACTCTTCCGGGTTGGAACCCGCTTTGCCTTCGAAACGCGTATTAAACCCGTAAGGTTGGTCTTTCAGAGCGCCACTTTCTAACGTGATCGTTCCTTTACCTTTCTTGATGTCGCCTTCCCAATGAGCCTGTCCATACTTATGAATAGTCGCCATAATTTCCTCTGCTCTGTTTAACACAGCGTTAAGTATAGACACAGATTTGCAGCTCTATGGAAAGAGAGGTTAATTTAGGACAATCCCTTACGTAAACTCATTCAGAAACCAAGGATCCCTTATGGAAAAGCTTCCGGCAATCACCATCAAATATTGTTCCCAATGCAACTGGATGCTGCGCGCCGCGTGGATGGCGCAGGAGTTGCTCAACACTTTCAGTACCGATTTAGGGTCGGTAACGCTGGTGCCGGGCACGGGCGGCATTTATGAAATTACGCTCGATGAACACCTTATTTGGGAACGAAAAAGAGACGGCGGCTTTCCAGATGCGCCACAAATTAAACAGCGCGTGCGCGACATCTGTTTTCCGGAACGTTCTTTGGGCCACGTCGATGGCAAAAAGATTGAGAAATAATTGCATCAGTTCAGTTGATACTTTTTTTAAATGCAGTTAATACAGTTATCTAAGTAATACCGTTATTTAAGCTGATAACGTTTGTCCGGCAAAAGCTTTGCAGGCAGTTCGGTTTCGTCATTCATCTCTAACAGATTGATTTCCATATTCTTACACATCGCGTTTAACGGGAGATCGTTAGGCGCGGTGCCAAAAGGATCTTCAAGCTCTTCGGCGAGCGCGTCGAGCGAGATGAACGTGTAAGAGATAAATACGGAAACCAGCGGCGTCATATAGTGCAGGTCAGGCACCAGCGCAAAAGGCAGCAAGGTACAAAATAGATAAACAGTACGATGAACAATCAGGCTATAGGCATAAGGGATCGGCGTATTGGAAATACGTTCGCAGCCTGCCAGTACGGCCGACAGCTTGTTTAAATTTTCATCGATACTTTGAAATATAATATCCGAAATCTCTCCCGTCTGGCGTTTTTCGCCCAGCCATTCGCCCATCAGCAATAGAATTCGATTACACGGCGCACTGCTCGCCACCAGCGTTTTCCAGTCATGATCAGGCAAAATTCGGGCTAAATCGTCATTCATTGCCGTGCCACGCAGTTGGTGCTTCAAGCAGTAGCTGAAAGCAATTTGTAGCGCTGAAAACTCCTGTGCCAGCTCCCGTCGCTGCGGAAAGATACTTTTGATTTGCCTTAACAGTGAGCGGTTAACGATGAGCAGGCTGCCCCATAACACCCGCGCTTCGGTAAAACGGGCATAACTTACGCTGTTTCGGAAACCAAGAAAGATAGCGATCGCCACGCCAAGCAGGCTGAAAGGTGCAAGCGTCAGCTTAATGCCGAGCGCTTCATACCATTGAAAGCAGAGAATCGCGACTATCGACATTCCAAGGTTAAGACTAAGACGGAACAGGATTTCGGAAAGTACGGATCCGTGCCAAACAAACAGTCTTCTAAACCAGTGTTGCTTTGGTCTGACAATCATAAAATTAATAAAATAAAGTGGGGTTAAGTTTCTGTTATAGCAGATTGAATTGAGAAAGTTCAAATAAGCGGTTAAGGAAAAATTAAGGACGCCGATGAAGGAGAAAAAGGCGTTAAGGGATGAACAAATTTTTATTAATCGCTCATAACTCTCCTTAACCGTTTAAAACACCTTAATTTAAGGGCAGAAAACGTGCAAGCCAAAAATTGCGGAGATAAAATACTGACTTATTAAGCAAACTCAATAAGTTAAGGAATTTTTAATATGTCGTTCAAAGGCAAAGTTTGGCTTGGGATATTTATCTCATTGGCGATTTTTTGGACCTCCGTGGTGTACGCTGCTTTCGCGCTTTTTGCTGTCTAGCAGGCAAATTTCCCTCTTTGCCTGCAACTTTTAGCGCCCAATCTTAATCATTACTATTAGCCATCAACGCTAGCCATCAATGCTAATCATCAGTGTTTAGCATCATTGTTAAACGTTAATACCCATAAGCTTTCGGTAAATTAACCGCGCTTAAATTTCAGTTTGGTTTAAAACGACCGAGTGACCGTTGACGAGATTCGCGCGCACGGTTTGCTATCTCGGCATCTGAAGAGCCATTAAAGCCGTGGAATGCGCCCGGATAAACGTTTAACTCCACTTCAACTCCTGCACGAATCAGCCTTTTCGCGTAGTCCATATCTTCATCCAAAAACAGATCGATGCTGCCAACGCCTATCCAAACTGGAGGCAAACCCTGTAAATCCTCTGCCCTTGCCGCCGCCGCGTAGCACGACACCTTTTCGTCGCCGGGCCGCTGCTGGCAATCCGTTCCAGCTGCCAACGCTTTCGCCAACGTTTCCAAAGGCTGCCGCTGTGTTTCCGAAGACCTGCCCGAAAGATAGGCTTCCCAACCAAAAGCGTTGCATTGTCGGGTCCAGACAAACTCGCCGGTCACAGGATTCGGATGGCTTTCAACCACGGTTCGGTCATCCAGCATGGGAAACATCAGGTTCTGAAACGCCAGTTTCGGACCATTATGATCGCGAGTATAAAGCGCTAACGCCGCCGCCAAACCTGCCCCAGCACTGTCGCCCATAACGCCAATAGATTGCGGATTAATGTCTAATTTCTCGGCATTATTGGTCATCCACACCAGCGCTGCAAAGCTGTCATCGAGGGCGGCCGGATAAGGCGATTCGGGGGCCAGACGGTAATCAACGGAAACTATTACGCAATTTTGACGGGCCGCCGTCGCGCGAGTCAGGCTAAGCGATTGTTCAGGACTGCCAAAAATATATCCTCCGCCGTGAAGATGCAGAATCCCCATGCAGGCAGGGTCAGCATTTTTCGCGCTGACGATCAGCACTCGCACTGGGGTTGCGCCCTCTTTTGGCGTGATGATCTGCTCCCGAACCGTGACTGCCAGACCATCATCGACGGCGGCATTTTGCAGCGCCGCATTCTGCCGCCTGTCGCGCACTTCCTGCAATGTATGGTGTTCAAGCTTGAGTTCGGGGTAGCTTTCCAAAAGCGGTTTTAACTGCGGATCGACCAGCGAATAAGTGCTCATTTTTGAAAATCCTGTTCAAATGGAGGTGAAAACTGAGTCAATCTCACCATAACTTTTTTGACCCCCTGAGAAAATAGAAACCTCGACTGTGTCACAAAATTCATTTTTCGCTTTCTCGTTAAAACAAGAAACCTATTTAATTACAATCAATTATAGCTTAATTTCTTTTTTTCAAACGATTTCATAATTTGTAGCCGCCCTCACATTTGTGAAATGAATCATTCACTATTATTTGTTTGCGAATTTTTATTTCAATTTGAAATTTAACCAGAACGTCTCATCAACCTGTACAGAAACCTTTCATCATTCAGCTGTTCACTGAAGGTGATAAGGGAGGGTAAAAATGGCTACAAACAAGACACAATACAATATGGTTTACCTGATGCTCTGTTGTACCGTCGCCGCCTTTGGTGGCCTGCTGATGGGTTACGACAGTTCAATCATCTCCGGGGCGATTGAACCTCTCAGTACTTATTTCCAACTTTCTCCGGCCGAAACGGGCTGGGCAGTCTCCTGTATTCAGTTGGCGAGTCTAGTAGGTTGCTTGATTGCCCCTAAAATCAGCGACCATTTCGGCAGAAAACGTTCACTTTGCGTGACCGCATTTATCTTTGCGATATCGATTATCGGTACCGCGCTGGCGCACAACTTCACCACCTTCATCCTCTTCCGCCTGTTCGGTGGCTTGGCAATTGGTCTGGCCTGCGTTATTTCGCCTATCTATCTAGCCGAACTTTCGCCTTCCAGATATCGCGGCCGCACCACGGCGCTGTACTCCATCTGCTGCGTTGGCGGTCAGAGCGTGGTGATGCTGACTAACTTCTTTATCAGTAAATCAATGACTTCAGACGCACTGGTTGATACCGGCTGGCGTGTCATTCTCTCCTCGGCGCTGGTGCCGTGTGCTGCGCTGCTGGTGTTTATAGCCTTTATTCCCGAATCGCCACGCTGGAGCGTATTTAAAGGCCGCGACAAAGAGGCGATGAATACGCTGGGCAAAATCTCCAACCCCGAGCATGCAAAAACCGTGTTTAGCGAAATCAAAGATTCCATCAAAGTTGACCCAACCAATTTGAAAGGCAAACTGCGCCTGAACAAAAAAACCATTCCACTGCTGATTATCGGTATTGGTCTGGCCTTGGGTAACCAGCTTAGCGGCGTCAACGTGATTCAGTATTTTGGCCCAACGCTGATGAAAAACATCTCCAGCGATAACAACACCGCCATGTTCCTGGCCTTTGTGCTGGCATTTGCCCAGTTTATCGGGGTCGTAGTCGGGATGATGCTGCTCGATAAAATCGGTCGTCGCAAACTGCTGCTGTGGGGCGCCCTGGCTTCTGCTGTCTGTCTTGCTTACTCGTTCGCGGCGTTCTATCTGCGCTTTCCGGGCGCATTTTCGGTGCTGGGGCTGTTCGGCTTCATGTTCGCCTTTGGCTTAACCTGGGGTCAGATTGTCTGGACCGTGCTGGGTGAAATCTTCCCGATGGAAATCCGATCTGTTTGCGTCGGTATCTCAATTTGTGCCATGTCTTTCGCCAACTTCGGCGTGAGCACCACTTTCCCAATGATGAACAGTAACCCTTATCTGCAAGAAGTCTTCCACGGCGGCTTCCCACTGCTGCTGTTCTCAGGCTTCTCGCTGCTGATGTTCCTGTTTACCTATCGCTTCGTACCAGAAACCGCCAACGTGCCGCTGGAAAGAATCGAAGGTATCGTGCTGCAGAAATACTATGGTCGTGACATCGAGGAAGATGTTGTTCCTGTTAATGCCAAGATTATCAGCAACCTGGGTGACAGCATCAAGTAAGTCATAATCTGTAACCTACCCTCAATGGCCTGAATTCGCTTTAATGAATTCGGGCCATTTTTCTTTTTGGAAAGCGTGAATGACGATTTGGAAAGCGTAAATGGCGACAAAATGGACCGTAAAAGCCAAAAAAGGAAATTTCATTTCATTTTGCTTGCCACATCACACTTTTCATTTAATCCATTTATTTTCAACTAATTAAATAAAAAATACTTATCTGCAATGCTTTTCATTTCGGCAATTTGTGACCCTGATCATAAAAACAATAGGCTATAAAATTTCATTTTTATTGAAAATGAAATATATAATCCTTAATATACTTTAAAGGCCAATCAGCTTGGGTTGAGGATAGGATCAATGAACAATACGCAAAAGAAATTGGATGTTATCTGTTTGGGACGCATAGCTGTCGATCTCTATGGACAGCAAATTGGTGCGCGTTTGGAAGATGTCGGTACCTTTGCCAAATATCTTGGCGGCTCCTCGGGCAACGTCGCCTACGGCACCGCTATTCAAGGACTGCGCTCCGGGATGCTGGCGCGCGTCGGTGACGAACACATGGGCCGCTTCATTCGTGAAGAGCTCACCCGCGTCGGCGTTGACACTCAATATTTGATCACCGATAAAGATCGTCTGACCGGCCTGGTGCTGCTTGGCATCAAGGATCAAGACACCTTCCCGCTGGTTTTCTACCGTGATAACTGCGCAGACATGGCGCTGAAGCCAAGCGATATTGATGAAGATTACATCGCGTCTTCACGCGCGCTGGCTATCACCGGCACCCACCTTTCTCACCCCGATACCCGTCAGGCTGTATTGACCGCGCTGGAGTATGCCAAAAAACATGGCCTGCGCCGCGCGCTGGATATCGATTATCGTCCGGTGCTTTGGGGTCTGACTTCTTTGGGCGACGGCGAAACCCGTTTCGTTTCATCCGAAAAAGTAACCCGCGAAATTCAGGAAGTGCTGCATCATTTTGACCTGATTGTCGGCACGGAAGAAGAGTTCCACATTGCGGGCGGCAGCACCGACACGCTGACCGCGCTGGCTCGCGTGCGTGAAAAAACCAACGCTACGCTGGTCTGTAAACGCGGTGCGCAGGGTTGTTCAGTATTTGAAGAGCAGATTCCTTCGTCCTGGGAAGAGGTTAAATTGCAAAGCGGCGTGCGCGTCGACGTGCTGAACGTGCTGGGCGCGGGCGATGCGTTTATGTCTGGCCTGCTGCGCGGCTACATGAATGATGAAGGTTGGGATCAGGCCTGTCGCTATGCCAACGCCTGCGGTGCGCTGGTGGTTTCGCGTCACGGCTGCGCGCCTGCCATGCCGACCAAAAAAGAGTTGGACGACTATCTGCTGCGCGACAAATCCGTGCCGCAGCCTGACAAAGACACGCGCCTCAACCACCTGCACCGCGTCACCACGCGTAAACAGCAGTGGCCCGAGCTGTGCATCTTCGCCTTTGACCATCGCAAACAGCTGGTGGACATGGCGCAGGAAGTTGGCGCTGATATTAATGAAATTCCACGTCTGAAAGTCTTGCTGCTCGAAGGCGCACGTCAGGCAGCTAAAGAAGCCGGATTGCGTAACAACAGCGGTATTCTTGCCGACACGACCTTTGGTCAGAATGCACTAAACGCCATTACCGGCGAAGGCTGGTGGATTGGTCGCCCAATCGAGTTGCCAAGTTCCCGTCCGCTGCGCCTCGAGCACGGCAATCTGGGTTCCCAGCTGATCGACTGGCCGTTGGAACACGTGGTGAAATGCCTGATGTTCTACCATCCACACGACGACGCTGCCATGCGTGCAGAGCAGGAAGCGCTGGCGCTCGAAGTTTATCAGGCGTGCTGCAAGTCAGGTCACGAGCTGCTGCTTGAGCTGATTTTACCGGCCGATAATCCTGATCGGAACGAAAAATATTACGCGCAAATTGTCGAACGCTTTTATTCGCTGGGCATTCAGCCAGACTGGTGGAAACTGCCGGCGCAGAGCGTTGAAGGTTGGAAAGCGATTAGCCAGCTGATTGACGATAACGATCCTGAGTGTCGCGGCATCTTGATTCTGGGGCTTGATGCCCCGGAATCTACGCTGAAAGCCGGTTTCGCCGCCGCCGCCGACATTCCGTGGGTGAAAGGTTTCGCAGTTGGACGCACTATTTTTGGCGAAGCTTCCCGCCAGTGGTTAGCCAATAAATATGACGACCAGCAGCTTATCAATGACGTGAAACAACGTTATCTCACGCTGATTAAATACTGGCGCGAATACCGTCCGGCACGTTAATTCCCTGCCCTTTCGGCCTGACTGTTTACGCAGTCGGGCCGATTGTTTTTGCTGAGTTTTTCACGTTCAGCTTTCTACTTTATGCCCCACACTTTCTATACTCACTCTCTGTACCTTTCTTTTAATTTCTTACAACGGTAATCGCCGATGAGCACATTGATTCAGGAGCAACACCCGCGCCGACTTTTATTACGCATCAGCATCGCGATGTTTATCGCCTATCTTTCCATCGGGCTGCCGCTCGGCATTCTTCCTTTATATGTTCACCAGCAGCTTGGCCTCAGCGACGTACTGGTCGGCATAGCCATTGGCGCGCAATTTATTACGACCCTGCTCACCCGCAGCACCGCCGGACGTCTGGCCGACAGTCACGGCGCGCGGCGCACCGCGTTTATGGGCATGGCAAGCTGCGCCGCGTCGGGAGCCGTTACTCTGGCTGCCGCGCTGATGCCGCAAGGATCGGTCGAGCTGGCGTTTAGCCTGCTGATTCTGGGCCGCGTGCTGCTCGGCGTGGGTGAAAGTCTGCTGCTGACCGGTAATCTCACGTGGGGAATGGGTCTGGCGGGCGACGGGTTGGCGGGCAAAGTGATGTCGTGGAACGGCATGGCAACTTACGGCGCGATGGCCGCCGGTGCGCCACTCGGGCTGGCGCTCTACCATTCACAGGGCATGGCGACCACGGCGGGCGTTATGCTGGTGCTGCCATTGATTGCCTTGCTGGTGGATCGCGGCGTGCCGCCGGTGGCACCTCACGGTGGAAAACGTCAGCCTTTGAGCAGCATCTGGCTTAATATCTGGCGACCGGGATTAGGGTTGATGCTTCAGGGGATCGGCTTTTCGGTGCTCAGCGTGTTTATCACCTTGTATTTCAACCAGTTCGGCTGGTCCTACGCGGGTTTTGCACTGACGGCCTTTGGCTGCGCCTTTATTGCCGTGCGCATGGTTTTTGGTCACCTGCCCGACAAGTTCGGCGGTATTCGCGTGGCGCAGTACTCTTTATTGGTCGAATGTGCCGGACTGCTGCTGATTTGCCTGGCCGTCAATCCCTTAATGGCCTTGGCTGGCGCGGCGCTTACCGGCTGTGGCTGCTCACTTATCTTTCCGTCACTGGGCGTGGAAGTCGTGCGGCGCGTTCCGCCGGAAGCCAGAGGCACCGCGCTGGGCGGCTATTCGGCCTTTCAGGATCTGGCGTACGGCGTTACGGGCCCTTTAGCGGGCATCCTTTCGAGCCATGCCGGTTATCGCAGCGTGTTTATGCTGGCGGCGGCCTGTGCCTTTATCGGCATGCTGCTGGTAAAACTTGGTCTAGGTCGGCGACGTCCATAAAAAAACCGGTGCTTTATGCACCGGTTAGTCAAGTATTCTCCTGTTAATATCAGAAAACTCATAACAATATCAGACAAAAATCAGAGAAAAATCAGGTCTGATGTTGCTGATTTTTATAATCTTGGGGTGTTTTCGATAATCCGCATGGTCGCCAACGCCTGCTCGACTTTCACCGGCGGCTCGCCTTCTCCGCGCAGCGCATCGCGCAGCTGCAAATAAAAGGCCGGATAGTTACCACTAACGCCCTGATAAGTCGTTTCGATCACCTGATCGCCTTCGCGGCGATGAAGTTTACCCGGCTGCTCGTCATAGCCCCAACCCGGACTGCCCGGCTGAGTGCCTGCCACCAGCGCCTCTTCCTGCGGATCTTGTCCATATTTCACAAAGCTGCCTTCAGTCCCGTTGATACGAAAACGTGGCGGCTCCCACGCGCTAAGCAGCGTGCCGTGCAACACGACGCGCAGCGAC
This sequence comes from Rouxiella sp. T17, assembly GCF_036663475.1. Lineage (NCBI taxonomy): Bacteria > Pseudomonadati > Pseudomonadota > Gammaproteobacteria > Enterobacterales > Yersiniaceae > Rouxiella > Rouxiella sp. T17. The sequence goes on from NZ_JAWUEA010000033.1 coordinate 19,669, forward strand.
GGATAAACGAAAGTGCCGTGGAAGAAATCAGGGCTGCTGGCGCCTTCGCGCTGGGTGTCGAAGGTCACAAAACTCTGCTGCGGCTCGCCGAACAGCTGCACCATCTGGTCAATCAGGTGAGCCCCCAAATCGAACCACACGCCCGAACCCTGAGTATTTTTCTCGCGCCAACCCGCATTCACGCTCGGCTGGAACATGGTGTAGTTGGATTCGAAATAGCGCACCTCACCCAATGCCTTTTCTTGCAGCAGCTTACGCACGGTCAGAAAGTTATTGTCGTAACGACGATTCTGGAACGGGCACAGGATGCGCTGTTGAGTAATGGCCAACGCAGCCAACTCTTCGGCTTCGGCTACTGTCACGGTAAAAGGTTTGTCGACCACCACGTTTTTACCCGCCAACAGCGCGGCTTTGGCGAGGGGGAAATGGGTAATATTGGGCGTGGCGATCACCACCAGCTCAATCTCGGGGTCTGAAAACACCGCCTCGACATTGTCGACCAACGTAAACGGATAGTCATCTTGCAGTGACGCGTGCTGATCGCAGACTTTTTTGATTTCAAGCCCGGGCGTCGCCGCTATCAGGCGTGAATGAATATTTTTACCGGAAAATCCGTAACCAATAATGCCGACTTTGATGTTCGGCGATGAGGCATTTTTATCTAAATTTATGTTATCTGACATGGCTCAAATCCTCTGCGTGGAAATGCTTGGCTTTGCAAATTAACTCAATAATGAACTTTTTATACCGTTTTTTTGAAATAAAAAACGTTGTCTGGATCATAAAACCCGTTTGACACGCTTGCCGCAGCATTGAAAGCATAGGATAAACTTCTTTATGAAATTAAAGAGCTTAAATCAATGGTATAGCGATTTTAACCCCATTAATAAGCGGGTAAATCCGCCGTGTTGCAGACCAAAATTCAGCTACCGATCACAGAAAAATAAATTCTATAAAATTTAATTTGAAATATTTAGTTCAAAGTAATATGTTTAATTCTGTCGGTGACCCTTAGACGGGTCCAAAAACTCATCACGGTCCTGAGGTAAGGTAGAAGATGGAAACAATCGCGAATTTCATTAATGGCCAACGTACTATCAGCAGCAGCAAAGAAACGCTGCCGGTCACTAACCCGGCCACCGGTCAGGTTATCCGCCAGGTAACACAAAGTTCCGAACAGGAAGTGTTGCAGGCTATCGAACATGCACATAACGCCTTCCCGGCGTGGGCGAAAACGCCTCCGCTGCGCCGCGCGCGCATCCTTTTTGAATTTAAGGCGCTTATCGAGAAAAACCGTGACGAGCTGGCCGACCTGATCGTTAGCGAACACGGAAAAGTGTTCTCCGACGCACTGGGCGAACTGACTCGCGGTCTGGAAGTCGTAGAATTTGCCTGTGGCATTCCGCACCTGCAAAAAGGCGAATATTCCGGCAACGTCGGGACTGGCGTCGACAGCTTCTCTGTCATGCAGCCGCTGGGCGTTGTGGCGGGTATCACGCCGTTTAACTTCCCGGCGATGGTGCCGATGTGGATGTTCCCTGTCGCCCTCGCCTGCGGTAACACCTTTATTCTGAAGCCGCCAGCGCCTGCGCCTTCTGCCTCTCTACGTCTGGCCGAATTGCTGAAAGAAGCCGGTCTGCCGGATGGCGTATTCAACGTGGTTCACTGTGGCAACGACGCAGCCAGCCTGTTGACTACCGATGAACGTATTCAGGCGGTGAGCTTCGTCGGCTCCTCTTCCGTTGCACAGCACATTTATGCTACTGCCAGCGCGCACGGCAAACGTGTTCAGGCGTTTGGCGCAGCGAAAAACCACGCAATCGTGATGCCGGATGCCGATCTCGATGCCACCGTGCAGGCGATTATGGGCGGCGCATTCGGTTCAGCCGGTGAGCGTTGCATGGCGTTGCCAATCGTTGTCGCCGTGGGTGATGATACCGCCGACAAACTGATCGCCAAACTGACCCCGCTGGTTAATGCTCTGCGCATTGGCCCGGGCAATCTGCGCGGCAAAGAAGAGAATGAAATGGGCCCGGTGATTTCCAAGGCGCATCAGACCAAAGTGCTCGGCTATATCGATCACGGCGTATCTGAAGGTGCCAAACTGGTTATCGATGGTCGTAACCATAAAGTGGAAGGTCATCCGGAAGGTTTCTACGTGGGCGGCACGCTATTCGATAACGTCACCACCGATATGAAAATCTATCGTGAAGAGATCTTCGGGCCTGTTCTCGGCATTGTGCGCGAGAAGGATTTCGAATCGGCACTGGCTACGGTAAACGGCCACGAATTCGGAAACGGCAGCGCAATTTTCACCACCAACGGCCATTACGCGCGTGAATTTGTGCAGAACGTTGAAGCCGGCATGGTTGGCGTAAACATTCCCGTGCCTGTGCCTGTTGCTTTCCACTCCTTTGGCGGCTGGAAACGTTCCGTATTTGGCGCGCTCAACGTGCATGGTCCAGACGGCGTTCGCTTCTATACTCGTATGAAAACCGTGACCACGCGCTGGCCGACCGGACAACACACCGTTGCCGAGTTCAGCATGCCTACGCTGGGTTAAAATTTTCAACACAAGGAGAGGAACATGTCCCGCTTGCTCAGTAAGTACGCGCCGTCGAAAGACGGGCGTATCCAGCACGTTACGCCAGAAAGTGCGGGCTGGAAGTACGTTGGTTTTGACGTTTATCAGCTCGAAGAGGGTCAGACTTTAACCCTGCCTGCGGATGATAAAGAACGCTGCCTGGTACTGGTATCAGGTCGGGCAAGCGTGGTCACGCCGGCAGAGACTTTCGAAAATATCGGCGAAAGAATGAGTCCTTTCGAACGCATTCCAGCATGGTCAGTTTACGTGCCGCACAATACAACTTCGCAAGTGAAGGCGGAAACGGCACTCGAGCTGGCAGTATGTAGCGCACCCGGTTTTGGTTCGCTGCCGGTGCGTTTGATTGCTCCGAAAGACGTAGGCGTAGAGCGTCGTGGCAAGGGTCGCAATCGTCGTCTGGTTCACAATATTCTGCCTGACGATCAGCCTGCAGACAGTCTATTAGTGGTTGAAGTTTATACCGATGAGGGCGACAGCAGCTCTTATCCGAGCCACAAGCACGACACGCCGGTTGAGGGTAAGGAAACCTATCTCGAAGAGACTTACTACCACCGTTTTGATCCGCCACAGGGTTTTGCGATGCATCGAGTTTATACCGACGATCGCAGCCTTGATGAATGTATGGCGCCTTACGATCGTGACGTGGTGCAGGTCCCTCGTGGTTATCATCCGGTAGCCACCATTGCCGGATACGATAATTACTACCTGAATGTGATGGCGGGTACGGAGCGTAAATGGCAATTCACCTGGGAGAAAGATCACGCCTGGGTCAATACGGAAGAGTATCCTCGCAACAAGGATTAGTCTTCTCGGTGACATTCCCGCTCTAAATTTCAAGGCAGCCCTCGGGCTGCTTTTTTAAGAAATTTTTTTGAGGAAAAGACAATGTCTCTACAGCACGACTCCCCTTTTCAACTGGCCGTTTGCGCCGAAATGGTCTTTCTTGACCTGCCTTTTGTCGAGCGTGTAAAGCGCATTCATGAAGCCGGATTTGCGGTTGAAATCTGGGATTGGACGAAAAAGGATATTGACGCGTTAGCCGCCACCGGCGCGCGTTTCACCTCAATGACCGGCTACATCAGCGGGAATCTGCTTGATGACGATCAGATTGAAAAGCTGCTGGAAACGGCCGAAATTTCTATCGAGATCGCTCAGCGATTGAATTGCCCCTGCCTGAATCTGCACGGCACTGGCCTCGACGGTCAGGGCTTGCCTATCGCGCCATTGAGTGAGGTCACAGGTGCGATGTGGATCAAAGCCTATAAAACGTTGTGTAAAATCGCCGAGCTCGGGAAACGTTATCAGAAAGTCTTTCTATTAGAGAATCTCAACACGCTGGTGGATCACCCCGGCACGCCGTTCGCCAAGGCAAGTGATACGTTGGCCCTGATTTCAGCGGTAGACAGCCCTTGGCTGAAGATGAATCTTGACCTCTATCACGCGCAAATAGGCGAAGGGAATCTTATCGAGATCATCCGCAAATCGGCGCCATACATTGGCGAGATTCAGGTCGCCGACGTTCCGGGCCGCAGAGAACCCGGCACAGGAGAAATCAACTACCCTGCCGTAGCGAAGGCGTTATACGAGACGGGATATCGGGGAGTGGTTGGGATGGAGGCATGGGGAGAAGGGGACGAGGCAATCGAACGCTTTTCAAAAGCTTTTTCTTTTTAGGTCAAGGGATTGATTTAAGGTCTTTTGATTCAAAGTCTTTTGGTTCAAGGTCTTTTGGTTCAAGGTCTTTTGGTTCAAGGTCTTTTGGTTCAAAGTCTTTTGGTTCAAAGTCTTTAAAAGCAAAGTCTTTAAATTCAACTGCATGCGCTTCGCTTACTGCGCGGCGGCGCAGACCGCCTCAAGGATGTTCCTAAGCGAACACCCTTGAGAATCCCGCGCTTTTTCCACAGCTGCAACTTGAGGACTACATTCGTAGATCTTTCCAGCAGCCTCCGCGCGTGGCGTAGGTCGCGGTGCTTCGCACTCCCTTCATTACGTTCGCAAGCCAAAAACGTCTTGCTCGACTCCATTCCGCGCCGCCCTGAAGCCGCCAATTACGGCCTCAAAAGAAAAACCGATAACTCTTAAGCGGTCAAAAGCCGATCCCTCAAACAATAATTTTTAGGTTAAAAGATCGGTCCTTGACCGCTTAAAAGTATCCGCCCTTATCGTAAATGCTGTAATTGCTTGAGGAGTCGGTTCTTGACCTCCCGAGAGTATCCGTTTTTTCTGTTTAGGCTGTAATTGGCGGGATCAGGGCAGTGCTGAGCGGAGTGGAGGGAGACGTTTTTGGCTCCCGACCGGAGTGAAGGGACCGCAGAGCGGCACGACCAACGCCACTCACCAGTGTGTCTGAAACGATCTCCCTTTTTAGTCCTCAAGTTGCAGCTGTGGAAAAAAAGCTTGGGATTCACAAGGGGCGAGCGACTGCGACCCTTGTGGCGGTCTGCGCCGCCGCGCAGTAAGCGAAGCGCATGCAGTTGAACTTGAAGTTGAACTTTGACTTAAAAGTTTGCTGTTAGATTTTCAAATCTAAACCCGATTGTGCCTCTTTGGGCGGTCTGCGCCGCCGCGCAGTAAGCGAAGCGCATGCAGTTGACCTTAAAAACTTTGATTTTAGAGATTTAGAACTTAAAAAATTGCCTTTAGATTCCAAATCTAAAAATCAGTTTGCGCTATTCAGCGCAAGCGACACTGCTATGGTTTGCGCCAAACACATTGATGCCACCTGAGATCGGAATCCGTCGAGCTGGGCTTCTCGCACCACAAAACAGACATCGCTAAACGCCGCCAGCGGGCTGACCTGACTGTCGGTAATCACAATCTGTTTCGCACCTCGTCGAGCGCCGAGTTGCACCAGCTCCATCGCTTCGCTGGCATAAGGAGAATAGCTAATCGCGATGATTACGTCGTTAGGGCTGACCATGCTTAACTGCTCGGAAAACATTCCGCCGAGACCATCAATCAGAAACGCACGGCGCTCTAAGTGACGTAACGCGTAAGTCAGATAGCTGGCAACGCTAAACGAACGGCGCAGGCCAATAATGTAGATGTTGTTTGCCTTGGAAAGCATGGCAATGGCTTCGTCGAGCTGATCGGCGGTTATCTGCGAAGGTAATTGCTGAAGAGCCTGCGCATTGACCATCGAAAACATGTTCAGAACTTCATTCGGTTTTTCAGGCGTAGTGATCCCCTCATCAGAAGAGGATTTTCTAAATAAGCGCGCGCGTTCCGTATAACTGACCGTCTCTTCCATTAGCTGCTGACGGAATACCTGTTTCATTTCGTTGAAACCGCTGAAACCGAAGGCGCTGGCAAAACGAATCAGCGTCGAAGGAGGAACATCCGCACGTTGCGCGATAGACGCCACCGTATCAAACGCCACGCTATTGCTATTATCAAGAATATAGCGTGCCACCTGTTTCAGACGCTTACTCAAGCTGTCATAACGGGTACGAATGTCTTCCTGTAAAATAGACAATTGAGTTGTATGTTTTGACACGGGAATTCGCCCTTTTAAAAACATCGAGTTGAATGTTTCAGTCTAACAAAATGAACAAAATATTTCATTCGTAGACCCCGAGCCGGATCCCATTTTGAGAACGTCCTTGTTCACTGGCTCATCTATCCCTGCTCTATTCGCCACTTATCAATGCAAGCGCTAACCTGTTTCAGCTAATCTTTAGCGGCTTGTCCATTCGATCAGACTGTCATAATTGTCTTTACCAATCTGGAACAGGTCATCTTCCCAATGCGTTGGGCTAAGCTGCTCAGGGCACCACACGCCGTCATAACCGGTGGCGCGAACGGCTTCAATCCAGGCGGCGATGTCTACGTCCCCTTCTCCAGGCTGGTAATCGCGCTGTACCCATTCGTCCCACTCTTCACCCGGACGCACCGCACGGCCATCGCAGAAATGAATGCCGTAAATAAGATTGACGTCCATGCGCGCCACTTCGTCAGGCTGAGTATTACCGCCAGCATGCAGATGCCAGAAGTCGATGACCAGACCCACGTTGTCGCGGCCGACGCGTTTGATAACGTCCAGTCCCTGACTCAGGCTATTGAAACGAGTAAAGGCAACGACTTCGATTTGCAGCTTGATGCCATACTGTTTGGCAATATCGGCGATATCCCCGATGTTGCTGATTAGAATTTCGTTGCGCGCGTCTTCGCTTAAATGATCCAGCTCGTTCAACGCCATGATTTGCACTACCGGACACTTGAGGAACTGCGCCGCGTGGCAAATTTTATGCGCTTCCTTAAGCATTTCAGCGCGCTCTTCTGGCTGATGACGGCCAATACGCTTCAAGGCGTTAATGCAGCTGATTTCGATGCCGTGCTGCTCCATTAATGCCAAAAATTTCTCAAGTGAACCGCCGTTATCAATATAACGGAACAAATGTTCCGGCAAGATTTCCAGCGCATCGAAACCGGCTTCTGAAGCGATTCTAAGCTGTGTTACCGCATTGCTGTACCAAACGGATACACCGTGGAATGCTGTTTTCATGATTTCTCCCTAAAAACCCATGTGCTTTAAATAAGATAAACTTGCGGTAACATCTGCCAGACTGCCGGCGACATTACGCGGATCGCGTTCCTGCTCAATGGTTATCCAACCCTGCCACTTATAACTGTCGAGCACGGCCTTCACTGCGGCGTAGTCAATATCACCCTGCCCCAGCGGACACATTACGCCCTGCGCACAGGCATTGAAAAAATCAGTCTGCTGCGCGATAACCTGTTGAAATACCGATTTATTGACGTCTTTAAAATGCAGATAATCCAGACGATCGATATAGCGTTCAATCCATTTTTCAGGCGACAGGCTAGCGTAATAAAGGTGGCCCGTATCAAGACACAGGCCCGCCTCGGCGTAAGGAATTTCTTCTGCAATACGTTCTATTTCATCACCAAACTCGATACAGCCACCGGCATGCGGATGAATGACCGGGCGAACCTGATATTCGTGCATCGCGATGCGTGAAATTTCGCGAATATGGTTCACTAAACGCTGCCAATCCTGCTCGTTTAACCTTGGTGCTTTTTCAGGCTGGCCGGCATATTTCGCGCGATCGGGATTGCCAAAATCGATAATGACTAAATAAGGAGGCGCAAATTTACCGAGATTTTTGGCAATGCGCGTATTGCGTAATGACTGGCAAACTTTATGGGTCAATTCGACCATTTTTGGAAAGTTGGCTTCTGAAACTAAATCGTCAAACAGCGTGCCGGCGACCAAAGACAGCGCATGCTCATCTAAAGCACGTGAAAGCGTAGCCGGATCCTTCGGTAAAAAGCCCCACGGGCCGAGCTCCAAACTCGAATATCCTGCCTGCCCGGCCTCCAGCAATACTTTCTCGAAAGGGGGCAAGTAAGGATTTTTAGGATCATCTACGCCCCAGCTACAGGGCGCGTTGGCAATCGCGTACATAGTCGACCTCATCAATTTTTCGCCTTATATGAGGTATACTTTGCACATAATGAAACAAACAAGCCATTTATTTAATCAATGAAATATTGATATCGTGATGCTCATCAAATTAAACGGTGGATAACCCTCAAGATAGCGCTGGACTTCCGCATTTTACTAGCGCGACTGACTGAAACGTTCGTTCAATCGCAAACACAACACATAGAACCCTTCAAGCAACTCCTCGAGCCGCGATTCTTCATCAAAACAAATATCGTCAACCAGTGCCTTGAGCTCGTACCCTTCACTTCCCAACCCTAATACGGGCTGACCCGTCACCACCCAGCACAGTGCGGCCTGCAACTCTTCCCAAAGCTCGGTGCCCCAAGAGGTAAAGGTGGAACTCTCCATCCAGGTTAATGCACTCCACAACCACAAACGATCGTCGATGACCGAGAAAAATAGGCTCGGAATATTCGTGAAGCTAATTTCAATGGTGGAGTGGGCATCAAATTGGCTTGAGTCGACCGGATACCCCATATTACTCAGTGTGTTACGTAAACGTTCAGCGATGTTATAGTTCATCTCTTTTTTCCTTGAAATTTATAATCTTTTTAAGGAGAAACGTCTCCCTGCCAGCGGGTACAAACTAGACCGGTTCTGACCTGTAAACAGCTATAAATCGCTCATAATTCGGAGGAATAATGCAACCCGAGCTAAAACACAGTTTCTCAATCGAGATAAAAGTCGATAAACCCGTGATGGTTAATGGCACTGCCGAAGGAGGTAAGCGCCAACTTATTTCGATTTTGGAGGGCAAAGTCAGCGGTAAGATTTCAGGAAAAGTGTTGCCAGGCGGCATCGATAGCCAAATCATTCATCCAGACGGCACGTGTCATCTTTCAGCACGCTACGGGATTCAGACCGATCTTGGCTGCGTGTATATTGAAAACAACGGCATACGCCGAGTGCCCGCGCATTGGCGAGACAGGCTGTTTGACGAAGATATGTCTTTCTTTAACGAGATACCGCAAGATGAAATTTACTTCAGAGCGGTGCCAAAATTTGAGGTATACAGCGAGGCACTGCGGTGGCTGAACGAGGCTATTTTTATCTGCACAGGACAACGCACGGCGCAGGGCGTTTCCTTAAAGTTTTATGAATTGCTGTAAAACGAATTTTCGGCAAGCCGCGTGGCGAAAAACTCGGCTATGCCTTCGTCATTGCCATCAGTGAAACAGGCAACGGTGACGGGGTCGGCGCGGTCAGGAAAATGATAGACCGCGTTGACGCAAAAAGGCCCTGCCCCAGAATGCCCAATAACGCGGCCCAGTCCTTCAACCGTTCCGCTCATCAAACCTAGCGCGTAACCACATTCGCGCCACGGACGCCCCGGAATCGCGCCACCCAAAGGCGTGCAAATTAACATTTGCTGTAACGATTCTTCGCCAAGCAGTTTTCCAGAAAATAAGGCGTGCAGTATTTTTGCGGCTTCCGTTGGTGTACCCGTCAAGCAGCCGTGATAGACCCAACCCGGATGATATAACGCCGCCGCTTTCCAATGCAGTTTCGCAAACTGATGGGGAAGCGTTGCAAATTCAACGTGACGTAATCCTAACGGCAAAACGATTATTTCATTTACCAGGGAGGCAAAGTCTTTTCCAGAAGCTTTTTCAATATGCTCCCGTGCCAGCATATAACCCGTGTTGGAGTATGACCAACCCTGTCCGGGCGAGAATAATTGCCCTTGCGCCAATACGGCTGCGAGTAGTTTATCGCGAGGCCAAGGCAGAGAGTTGCTCGCAACATCACGATGGTAATCAATAATTTGACCATAGTCCGCCAAACCTGACGTGTGGCGAAGCAGCTGCCGTAAGGTATAAGGTTGGCCGTCAATAAGACTATCTAGCTGAATTACGCCCCTTTCAGCAAGTGTAAGGGCGCAAATCGCAATAACGGTTTTAGTAAAACTCCAATAAGGAAAACGCAACTCTGCCTCAGCGCTACCCTGCTGATCCTTTACTTGCGCAATGCTGCACCAGTGAAACTCGCGCTCCATTACTTTCGACGATTGATATTCCTGCTCTTCATGCATCATGACTCCTTGTTCATTAATTGCTAAAGTTGATTATCTTTATCATCACAGCCTCCGCGATCATTCACAGGCATGAGTCATAGATGAGTGATTGCAGGGCGTGGTACATCACGGACAGATCAAGGATAGGATTATTGTTATGACTAAATACTTGAACAAAAACACCACGGTTTGCATGTCACTGGCAGCGCGACCGAGTAACTTTGGTACCCGTTTTCATAACTATCTTTATGATGCATTGGATCTCGACTATCTCTACAAAGCTTTTACCACAAAAGACTTGGCCGGAGCTATTGGAGGCGCACGCGCTTTGGGTATTCGTGGCTGCGCAATTTCAATGCCTTTCAAGGAAGAATGTATTCCAATGCTTGATGAGTTGGACGCTTCTGCAAAGGCTATCAATTCAGTAAATACTATCGTAAATAGCGATGGCTATCTCAAAGCTTATAATACCGACTATATCGCTATTGCGACCTTGCTGAAGCAATATCAAGTAGATCCCAATTTAACATTTGCACTTCGTGGCAGTGGTGGAATGGCGAAAGCGGTTGCCTGTGCGTTAAAAGATGCTGGGTTTAATAAAGGCTATATCATCGCCAAGAATGAAAAAACCGGGCCGGAGCTTGCTGGGCTTTACGGTTTTGAATGGCGTCAGGAGATGGACGATATTCAGGCTGATGTGCTCATCAACGCGACGCCCATCGGAATGGCCGGTGGAACGGAAGCCGATTCACTCTCCTTCTCTGAGCAACAGATTGATAAAGCACAGGTTGTATTTGAAGTCGTTGCGCTCCCTGCTGATACGCCTCTGGTGAAGTATGCCAAGAACCAAAATAAGACGGTGATTACCGGTTCGGAAGTATTCGCTATTCAAGCCGTAGAGCAGTTTGTTCTTTATACCGGCGTAAGACCAGATGAGGCGTTATTCCAGCAAGCAGCCAAATATGCTCGTGAAGGAGCATAAATAAGAGTAGCAAGACTGCCGTTAAAATAATCACAGGAGGATTTTAACGGCAAATCTATTAACTCACCTCATTTTATTTAATAACAATTTATAGCTTATTCCCTTATTCAAACATTCCGAGTTGAGTATTTTTTTCACAGAAATATTTTTCTACAGAATAATCACTAATCACTCTACACAACGCTTTTTCAAACCCTATCCCTTTCTCTATATTTTTAGCAAATGAGTGTAAAATTTCTGGTCCATTGCCATTCATTACCATCGAACAAAAAAGCTTTTTTGTTAAAATACCTGCATCCTGAAAATCGTGGGCTGTTATATGACCGCTTATTTTCTCTTCTATAATATTTGAAAAATTAATTCCTGCTGTATTTTCATCTAGAGAAAATTTTTCATAAAAAACTTCGCCTAACGTTTCAAGAGGATGATTTTTTGGGCGAGCTGAATTATTAACAACTCTCTTCTCATCCACTGCCTGCCTTAAATAACTCTGTATTATTTTAGGAAGTAATGTTTCTTTATCAATATGTGCATCATCTTTTTCAAGCATACTTAAAGTATCATGAACAGCTTGCTCAATCAGTGTCCACACTTGAGAAATACTGTATTTATGAATAGCTAAATGTAAGGCATTGAATAAAATATCCGAAATATCAGTAGGCCAAGTTAATTTTAGTGCATTGCATTTATTTACTAGAAAGTACATGCATTCAGATAGTGCATATTCGACCCAAAGATCTTTAATAAGACTACTGTTTTTATAAACCCTGTTCTCTAATAAAAAAAAGGGATCTTCAGGAAATTTTGAACCGCTGTGTGGTACCAGTGAGTAAACAACATTATGTGAGTAGTGTAGAAACTCGCCATCATTGAGATATAGCGGTTTTAATTTGGATTTTGATGACTCTTCAATGACGGCTTGATGTTCTATAAGAATAGCAATGAATTTTGCCTGAGAATAATTAACCACCGTATGGCAATCGTCTATCCTGAAGTTTTTATACAACTTTTCATCATTGATCGCACGCATGATCGACAAAAGAATAATTGCAGCATCATCAGGCAGTAAGTTGTAGTTAATTGAAGCTGCGCGATTCACTTTATCCTTATTAGCTATCTGTGCTTTTGCTCTTACTTCATCCTTTTTATGCTTTTCTGAAAGGTTTTGTATACATGATATACATTTAATAATTGAAATACATGGGTAAGCCGAGGTAGCGGTGCGACAATGTACGGGGAAAGCACCGCCACATCTTGGACAAGTTTGATTCGGATCATAAGCACGGGCAAGCTTTGATAAAAAAGGGAGGAATTGATGAACCGTAATCATATTTTTATAAGGAAGAATCTTATCAACCCTTTCTCTAAACTTACCCTTTTCATCTCTAGACCAATAACGCTTTGCCAATACTATTTCATTTTCGTCTTTGGTCAAAAATTCTAAAATAATCATTATTCCCTCATTGATAGTATACGTTTGTTAGCACATTAAAAGGAAAATGCAAATATCATTCCTTTCAACTGAAAGCATCATTGCAGAATAAAATATTATTATCCACGTGTAATTTTTTAATCATTTACAACTTGCATATTAAATCCTTTGAATACAACCAAAACGATATAATAAAATGCCAAAACCTTTCCTAATACCGGTCCAAATCCTTAACTATTATTTAGAAAATAAAAACACCGTCTCTTTGCTACCCCCCGCAACCAAAAACCCCCACAGTACTTACTAAAAAACCACTAAAGCAGGTCATTTAATAACTTAAAAAATCACAATTTATTTATTTAAAACCTTTCCATTTGGGTTTAATAATGGCTAATAAGTGTTTTTAATCTTTCTCAAAAATACCCTGTTAATTCATTCAATTATTTTTTCGAGTAACACGGCTAATAGTTAAATTGAGAGTCTCAATCAGCTTGAAGGTGTAGGACTAACTGTGATCCCTCCCACGTTTTAAACACTGTATTAACCTAATTCCCCTCCCAGTGATCCTCCTCACATTTTTAAATTGTTTAAATTTGTAGGCTGCACGTGGTTAAAGCTAAATCAATTCAGCAAAAAGGGACGTGTGATGAAAAAACAGATTTTGGCAGGGGTTATTCTGGCGTTGCTCAGTGGTCATGCCGCAGCAAAAACGTGGGTGCTGACGGACGTCGACAACAATACCGAGCTGGGAAATTGGCAGGTAAACAGTTCACAGCTGAAACCTTCCAGCGACGCCTTCAGCATCGAGCAAAAGGTGCTGCACGGTGGCAAGCAGGAAGGGTCGAAAGTCATTACTTTGACCAGCAAAAATGGTCTGACTATTATGCTCAGCCCTACGCGCGGTATGGACTTGTTGCGGGTGACGGGTCACGGCGTGCGACTAGGCTGGGATTCGCCGGTTAATGAAGTGGTTAACCCTGCCTATATCAATTTAGAAAGCCGTAATGGACTAGGCTGGCTGGATGGTTTCAACGAAATGATGGTGCGCTGTGGATTCGAATGGACAGGCCATCCGGTAACCAAAGACGGCGTTATTTACACTCTGCATGGCAAAGCGGGTAATACGCCGGCTTCGAAAGTTGAAATTACGGTCGATGAAAAAGCGCCTTATGAAATTCGTATTCGCGGTTTGCTGAAAGAACATACCTTCAAGAAAGCTAATTTGGAAACGTGGACCGAACTTCGTTACGTTCCGGGCAGTGATTCCTTCACCATTCACGACGTGCTGACCAATCAGGCTGATTATCCGCACGATTACCAAATTATTTACCACAGCAATTTTGGCACGCCAATTTTAGAAGAAAATGCGCGCTTTATTGCCCCGCTCGAATCTGTTTCACCTTTCAACGATTATGCCAAAAAAGGTCTGGATCATTGGGCGACTTATGGCGCGCCAACCAAAGACTTCGACGAAATGGTATTTAATCTGAAACCTAAAGCCGATAGCAGGGGTAAAACGGTGGCGGCGGTCATTAATAGCAAAGGCGATAAAGGTGCCTCCATTGAATTTGATACCCATCAGCTGCCGCTATTAACCATGTGGAAAAATACCGATACCTTAAAACAGGGTTATGTTACTGGCATTGAACCGGGCACTAACTATGCTTATCCGGTTACTGTCGAGAAAGAACAGGGTCGCGTGAAACAGCTACAACCCGGTCAGAGCACGGAATTTACGCTGACCTATTCACTGTTGAAAGATGCCGCTGCGGTGCAAAAAGTCGAGCAGCGAGTTAAAGATATCCAGGGTAATGAACCCGCAAAAGTTGATGAAAAGCCGATTGCTGTAGAGTGATTTAAATAAGCCGGCATGCTTTCACAAACGGGCATAGTCCGGCATATTTCAAGGGTGTTTGATCACTTGAAACAACGCTGACTGTGCCTGTTTGCTCTATTCAAATCGAGATTATTTGCCAGTAGAAAAGAGATCGTCGATTGACCAGTCATCGCGATATATCTCTCGAATCATGGCATCACTTAATTGTTGATCAAACGTTGGCGAGGTTGGGCGAGCCTCATTTATCTTCTCTCTTTGTCTAAGCAGATGGGTATTGAATATAGTGATGAAATCACCCCATTTATTATTATATGAACCACTTAGTGCCCAACAGTCTAAAGCGGATATTTCTGGATGATTGATCGTAAGCCTTCTTGCATACTGACTATTAGTTTCATCACAAAGACGCTTTATTTTTTGCCCTATTTTTATAGCATTGGGCGATATAGTTTTAAACATCATTATTTTCATTAAATAATACTTGTCAGCCCCCGAAATAGCGCAATAATCATCGACGGCAAGATGTGGTTGTTCAACTCTCAGACGTTTTGCATAATTTAAATTATTTTCCCCTTGTATTCTTGGCGTTTCTTCTTGCGCTTTTATAGACGCTGGCATTAACGTTTTGAGTATTTTCATGCGCATCAAAACGGGCCTGTCTATCAAAGATATACAGCTCAGCTCCTTATAATTTAGAGACGGGTTTTCTTTATGTACGCGCTTAACATAATCAATAGGATTCTCGTGAAGATTGCGTGGCATGGCTAACGCGACTTTTTTAGCCTCGGCTGACATCACCATAAATTGGGGAATATTTCGTAATGTACTGGTGCTGACCCCGACAAACTTTGCGCACTGTCGGGTCGTCAGGCTGGGATGTTCGGCTTTTATTCGCCTGGCATAATTCGTATTGCTCTCATTTTCCGTTTTGGTCAGAGTGACTTTTTTCAGGCAGTGATCGGCGGAAATCTTTTTTAACTTTGCCTTAGTTTTCTTAAACGCCTCTATTCCAGAAGCCGGCATGATATTCGTTTGCACCACGTTTACGACATTGTTGATAGATAGATCATTATGAGCGCTTTCATTCGAAAATATAAATCTATTACAAGGTAAAGCTAACGGTAAATGCAATGGAAAATTAGCAGGAGTAAAAATTAACATATCACTCATTTTTTACTTTTCTCACGTGAGTTATTAACAATAATTGGAAATATAAAAATATTAAATTTGAAAGCTGCATTGAATTAATCTTGCGAAGAATTAAACAATATGCAGGCGCCAAAATTGATGAATAATATTATTTACAATGATAATTATTGCTCTAACAAAACGCTTTTTACTGCTTAACCGGAACCTGTTTTCCATAAAAAAAGCCGGCATCGCGTAATACGACTCTCCGGCTTTATATTTTGTAAAATTTTGACGTGAATCTATGGGCGAACTAAATCGTCTCCGTAACCAATCCACTTATAGGTAGTCAGCGCTTCCAATCCCATTGGGCCGCGTGCGTGAAGCTTTTGCGTGCTGACAGCAACTTCAGCGCCAAGACCAAACTGTCCGCCATCGGTAAAACGGGTGCTGGCATTCACATAAACCGCCGAGGAATCGACCTCATTCACAAAGCGTTCGGCGCTGCTAATAGAACGCGTCAGAATCGCATCGGAATGTTCGGTACCGTATTGGCGGATGTGCGCCACGGCAGCGTCCAAATCCGCGACCACGGTAACGTTCAAGTCCAAAGATAACCATTCGTCCTGATAATCTTCTTCGTTTACTTCAACCACGGTCGCAGGACCATTTTGCAGATAAGGCAACGCGCTGCTGCTGGCATGCAAAGTGACGCCGGCAAGATGCATCTTTTCAGAAAGCGCAGGTAGGAAGCGGCTGGCGATTGCCTCATGCACTAATAAGGTCTCCAGACTATTACAGGCACTCGGGCGCTGTACCTTAGCGCTTTCGATTACGGTCAACGCCTTGTCGAAATCGACGCTTTCATCAACGAAAGTATGGCAGACGCCAATACCGCCGGTGATTACCGGAATGGTCGACTGTTCGCGACACAGCTTGTGCAGCGCCGCGCCACCGCGAGGGATCAGCATGTCGATATACTTGTCGAGACGCAGCATTTCGGCCACCAGCGCGCGATCGGGGCTTTGAATCGCCTGCACGGCAGCGGGCGGCAACCCGCTCTCTTCCAACGCTTTCTGAATCACGTTTACGGTCGCGAGATTGGTATGATGGGTCTCTTTTCCGCCGCGCAAAATAGCCGCATTGCCGGTTTTCAGACACAGGCTGGCGACATCAATGGTCACGTTAGGGCGCGCTTCATAAATCACCCCAACCACGCCCAGCGGCACGCGGCGGCGTTGCAGTTTCAGGCCGGAATCCATCTGTGCGCCGTCGATAACCTGACCGACCGGGTCGTTCAGGCGACACACGTCGCGCACGTCGTTGGCGATAGCGCTCAGTCGTTCTGGCGTCAGCAACAGGCGGTCGAGCAGCGAGGCTTTCATGCCACTCTCGCGCGCGGCGGCCATGTCGAGCTCGTTGGCCTGAATAATGCTCTGGCTGTTCGCCTCAAGCATGTCGGCAATCAGCATCAGCGCGTTATTTTTCTGCGCCGTGTTTAATGTAGAAAGCTGGTAGGACGCCTGTTTGGCGGCCTTACCCATTTGCTCCAGCATAATAACTCCTTAACTTACAATCATATCGTCGCGGTGAACGGCGACCGGACCGTATTCGTAGCCGAGAATATCGCTGATTTTTTGCGAATGGTGACCGGCAATCATGCGCATGGCATCGCTGTTATAACGGCTGACGCCGTGAGCCAAATCGCGTCCGTTAAGGTTGCGAATGCGGATCACTTCGCCGCGCGAGAAGTCACCTTTCACGTCGCGGATACCTTTTGGCAACAGCGAGCTGCCTCGTTCCAGCATGGCCGACACTGCGCCATCGTCGACGGTGATTTCTCCGGCTGGCGGCGCGCCAAAGATCCAGCGTTTGCGGTTCTCAAGCGGGGTTTCCATCGCGTGGAAACGGGTGCCGACGGAGTTACCGGCAATAACGTCGCCCACCACGCCCGGCAAGCTTCCGGCGGCAATAATGGTGTCGATGCCCGCGCGACAGGCGATATCGGCCGCCTGCAATTTGGTTGCCATGCCGCCCGTTCCCAAGCCAGAAACGCTGTCACCGGCAATGCCGCGTAGCGCGTCGTCGATACCGGTCACTTCACGAATCAATTCAGCTTCAGGATTAGTGCGGGGATCGGCGGTAAACAAACCGGGCTGATCGGTGAGCAGCAGCAGTTTATCGGCACCGGCCAAAATCGCTGCCAGCGCAGAAAGATTGTCGTTATCGCCCACTTTGATTTCAGCTGTTGCTACGGCGTCATTTTCGTTAATCACCGGCACAATGTGGTTGTCGAGCAGCGCGTTCATGGTGTCGCGAGCATTCAGAAAACGTTCGCGATCTTCAAGGTCGGCACGCGTTAGCAACATCTGACCAATGTGGATGCCATAAATGGAAAACAGCTGTTCCCAAAGCTGGATCAAACGGCTTTGCCCTACCGCCGCCAACAGCTGCTTGGAGGCGATGGTGGCGGGGAGTTCGGGGTAGCCAAGATGTTCGCGTCCGGCGGCGATAGCGCCAGAAGTGACGATAACAATACGATGCCCTGCCGCGTGTTGCTGAGCGCACTGGCGCACCAGTTCAACAATGTGGGCACGGTTAAGGCGGCGCGAGCCCCCTGTGAGCACGCTAGTGCCCAGTTTTACAACCAGCGTTTGGCTGCCACTCATAATCTTTCTGCCGTTTGTCTTGAGGATAAAATCGAAGGTCGCTGCCATCTGCTGCGCACTGTTTTATAAACTGTCGCCTTACGATATTGCCAGGCGACGTTAAAGCAGCTTGGGCGCGTTATGCCTACTGACATAACGCTAAATAATGACATACAAACCGGATAGAACGAAACTGACTTTTCTTATGCGGGGAGCTTGATGGGGTCGTGCGCTAATTCTGCTGCGGGTTCTAATTTAAGTTCCATTTCAACAATCATGGCGTGCAGATTTTTGAAAAAGGTCTGCAGCGTGGTTTCAACTCTGTCCACGGCTTCGGCATTTTTGATTGTCTGTGCTTTCCAATCGCCTTCTTTGTCGAACAGGCCGTACTCATAGACATAAGTAAATCTGTCGCTGTGCGCTTCCAGTTCAAGCCACCAGCCATAAAACTCGCGTTTTTCCGGCGCTGGCTTCACGTTGACGCAAAAAGCCAAACAGTCGAAGAAAAAACGTTCGTTTTCACATTTCGCTTCACGGATATAAGGTCCGAGCGTGCCGAAACGTTTCATCAGTCTGCTTTTAGGATGACCACTAGGTAACGTCATTTACAATCTCCTTATGTAGACATCCTTTTTAGCAAACCGTTAAGAATTAGCAAACTATTTCGTTAGGACAATTTTAATTTCAGCCAGTGGCAAATGTCCTTCAGCGCCTTGTCATAACTGCCGTAGAGCGGCAAAGAGGGAATGGCGATGACTTTGCCGTCCTGGCTTGAGCCCGCAATCAGCCTCGATTCTTCTTTGGGACTAAAAGGATCGTTTTCCCAATAACAGGAGAGCAGCGGCACGGCGGTCCTGCGCCCGACCAGCCCCTGCATTTTCAGAGAATACCTATTAAGTTCAACCCTTAACGCGGCGTTGGAGGCGTAAGGCATGCCGATGCGACTAGCCAGCACGTCCATGTACATCGAAGGCACACGTTTTTGGCATTCGGTATCAGTAAGTAATTGATGGACAACAGGACCGAGACAGGCGACGGCGCGAATTCGACGCGGTTCGAGATACGCCAGACGCACGGCGACATTGCCCCCAAAACGGGTGCCAAAAACGCCAATACGCGTTGAATTGACCCACGGAATTTTGTCCAGCTGCGTTAACACCTGCTGATGCAGCACGCTGGTATCCTGAGTCAATTTTGTATGCGCCGAAAATCCGACCGACGGCATGTCGATGGTTATCATCGCGATGCCAAGGGGCGCAAGGTAACTGCGAAACAGCCGATGATAATCGCTTTGCAAGGTATCTAAACCGCCGCACACCAGCACCGCCGGAAACGGCGCGCTGCCCTCGTTTGGCAGATGAACGAATCCAATGATCGGCTTGCTGCCTTCAATCGGCAGCGTGAACTCTTTGAGTTTGTAAGGCGAGCCTTCGGAGGATTTCTCAAACGCTTTATTGGCCAATACTTCGGCCTGTTCGGCCAGTGCATCGCCTTTAATGTGCGGATAGCCCGCCACGCTATAGAGGTTCGCGGCCCGCAGCCAGTATTCGCTCGCCTTGTCGTTATCCTGTTGATCCTGCGCCTTTTGCTGCCAGATCATCGCCTGATTTGACCACTCATAAATCCAGTTTCCGCCTCGATAACCCACTACTGTATCAAGCTTTTGCGGATCGGTGCGTTCGGCGGTAGAGACGGCGATGCGCGATAACACCTCTTCCACTTCAAGGGGATCGATGCCGCGCCACAGCCACATCAGGCGATTAATCACCCGATACCAGCAGGGCGCAGAATCGCCTTCCAGCGCGGAATGGACTTCAGCCGAAGCCTCGCGACGCGCGACCAGCGTAGACGTTTCGGGATATTTGAAGCGGGGTTTAAACAGCGTTTCAGAAAGGTTTGCGGGTGCCATAACAGTTAACATCCTCTTCGGCGGCCACGAAAGCGCAGGCGCTCCCTCTTGTGCTAAGGATTATAACAAAGTCTCACCACCGCGGATCACGACATAAATCAAAAACGCCCGCAGAAGCGAGCGTTTAAATATTTTGAACGGATTGATAAGCAGAATCTTTACACCGATCTTATCCGCAATATCATTCGAGTTGCAGGAAGGCGGCAACCGAGTGTGTCCCCAGGAGCTTACTCAAGTAAGTGACTGGGGTGCGCGAGGGCGGCCAACGCATCTGCGACTTGAATGATGACGCGGATCATTTGCCGGCGATAGGTGGGATAAAGGCTAATCCCATATCCCAAGGCTGTTCGATCCAGGTATCCTGTGGAATATCAATCACGTAATCATCTACCAGCTCACGTCCTGCCGGTTTGGCGAACATGGTGATGAAATGTGCTTTTGGATACATTTCACGAATCGCTTTCGCGGTGCCGCCGGTATCGACCAGATCGTCAATCACGATAAAGCCTTCACCATCGCCTTCAGCACGTTTCAAGATTTTCATCTCGCGCTGGTTATCGTGGTCATAGCTTGAGATGCACACGGTATCAACGTGGCGAATATTTAATTCACGAGCCAGCAACGCTGCTGGAACAAGGCCACCGCGGCTAACGGCAATAATGCCGGTCCATTGTTCTACCGGCAGCAGGCGCTTGGCCATTGTGCGGGCGTGAATTTGCAGCATGTCCCAGGTTACAACGTACTTTTCGCTCATTTTTTAACTCTCAAAAAAGGGATTTCCCAGCCTGTAAGATTAACGGCTTTTACACAAAATTTTCAGGGAAAAATTGTTGCGCGAGATTATAGTGAGTCCCGACACTAAAAACCAGCGCTTATCCCGCACGTAAAGGCCAAAATTAGCCGATTATCTGTTTTGGCTAGCGCGCACAGGTGGGGAGAAAATGTTATTCTGTCCCCTATTTCGTCATCTCATTCGTCATCCAAAAACGGGAGACTTACCGTGTCTGAACTGTCTCAACTTTCACCACAGCCGCTGTGGGATATTTTTGCCAAAGTCTGTTCCATTCCGCATCCTTCTTATCATGAAGAAGAGCTGGCAAATCACATCATGGGCTGGGCCGCTGAACAGGGTCTTCACGCCGAACGCGATCAGGTCGGCAACATTTTGCTGCGTAAACCTGCCACCGCCGGCATGGAAAACCGTAAACCCGTGGTGCTGCAAGCGCATCTGGACATGGTTCCACAAAAGAATAACGACACCGTTCACGACTTCCTGACGGATCCTATCCAGCCTTATGTTGATAATGGCTGGGTAAAAGCGCGTGGCACTACGTTGGGCGCCGATAACGGCATTGGTTTGGCCTCTGCGCTGGCGGCGCTGGTTGCCAAAGACGTTGAGCACGGCCCGCTGGAAGTGCTGCTGACCATGACGGAAGAGTCTGGCATGGATGGCGCATTCGGCCTGCAGCCAAACTGGCTGCAAGCTGAAATTCTGATTAATACCGATTCAGAAACCGAAGGCGAAATCTATATGGGCTGCGCAGGCGGCATCGATTTCATCTCCTCCCTGCCCCTCCAGCGCGAAGCCGTTGCGGCCGATTTCACGGCGCTGAAGCTGACTCTTAAAGGGTTGAAAGGCGGCCACTCCGGCGCGGATATTCACCTGGGTCTCGGCAATGCCAACAAGCTGCTGTCACGTTTTCTGGCTGACTACGCCGATAAACTCGACGTTCGTTTAGTTGATTTCACAGGCGGTACGCTGCGCAATGCTATTCCGCGCGAAGCCATCGCCCAACTGGCGGTGCCTGCGGCCCACGTTGACGCTTTCAAAGCCGCTGCGCAAGAGTTCGAAGCGGTGTTGCAGTTTGAACTGGCCGCCGTCGAGAAAAACATCAAGCTGGTGGTTGAAGCTTCAGACAGCGCGGCCAACGCGTTGAACAAAGAGAGCCAAAACCGTTTCATCGGCCTGCTGAATGCCACGCCAAACGGTGTGATCCGCATGAGCGACGACGTAAAAGGCGTGGTTGAAACGTCGTTAAACGTTGGCGTAGTGTCGATGAAAGAAGACGAAGCTGAAATCATCTGCCTGATCCGTTCGCTTATCGACAGCGGCAAAGATTACGTGGTGAGCATGCTGACCTCCGTGGGCCAGCTGGCGGGCGCGAAAACGGCACCTAAAGGCGGCTATCCTGGCTGGAAACCGGATCCGGAATCCCCGGTGATGGCGCAGGTTCGCGAGGTTTATCAGGGCTTGTTCAACAAGACGCCAAACATCATGGTGATCCACGCAGGTCTGGAATGTGGTCTGTTTAAAAAACCTTATCCAGAAATGGACATGGTCTCGATTGGACCGACCATCACCGGCCCGCACTCGCCGGATGAACAGGTTCACATCGGCAGCGTCGACCTCTACTGGCAGCTGCTGACCGCGCTGCTAAAAGCTATTCCTGTCCGTGGCTAACAGCGATTAGTTTTTAAAAAGCCTTTGAATTTAATGAAATACCCATAGTACCTATAGATTTCGAATGGCAGGAAGGCGGTAACTGAACGAATCCCCAGGAGCTTACACAGGTAAGTGACTGGGGTGAGAGAAGGCAACCAACGCATCTGCCGTTTGAAAGATATTAATATAATACCTATAGATTTCGAATGGCAGGAAGGCGGTAACTGAACGAATCCCTAGGAGCTTACACAGGTAAGTGACTGGGGTGAGAGAAGGCAACCAACGCATCTGCCGTTTGAAAGATATGGGTATTATTCCCAAGGAAGTAAGAGCTGACGCTCTATTTGGGGATCTTGAAGCGTGACATGTAATCCCACCAGCCTTACACCGCGCCCTCCGCGCCGCATCTCCCACGCCTCGCGCGCGACCTTAAGCAAATCGTCTTTATTGAGCACCGGCCACACGTGTTCCTGCGTGGTCTGTTGAAAATCGTGAAACTTGAGTTTTACACCCTGACGGGCAATGCGCAGATCTGGGCTCACCCGCGTCAGCCGCGTTTCCAATTCGGGATAGAGCCGGTCGATTAATTCGACACAGCTTTCCCAATCGTGGATATCTTCCGCCAGCGTGCGCTCGACGCCAACCGATTTACGTAAACGCTCGGGCGAGATTTCCCGCTCGTCGATGCCCTGACAGCGCTCCCAAAGTACCCGTCCAAACTTGCCAAATCGCTTTAATAACAATGCCAAATCATAGCGCTGCACGTCACCGCAGGTCAGCAGCCCGTGCTCTTCGAGTTTTTTAGCCGTGACTTTCCCGACCCCCGGAATTTTCGCCAAGGGCAAATCTTTCAGAAAATCGTCTACTTTATCGGGCGTGATAATAAACTGGCCGTTCGGCTTATTGAGATCAGAGGCTATCTTGGCGAGAAATTTGATAGGCGCAACGCCCGCCGAGGCGGTCAGATTCAGCTCATCAGAGATAGTTTGACGAATTTCTTTGGCAATCAACGTGGCTGAACCGCTGCACTGGAGACTGTCGGTGACATCGAGATAGGCTTCGTCGAGAGAAAGGGGTTCGATTAGCGCCGTATAACGGGAAAAAATCTCGCGGATATGCTCGGACGCTTCTTTATAGGCTTCCATACGGCCCGGAATAACGCGTAAATGCGGACACAGTTTGAGCGCGGTCGCCGTTGGCATGGCGCTGTGAACGCCGTAAAGTCGGGCGGGATAGTTGGCGGTACTGATGACTCCGCGACGATCGCGGCTGCCGCCAATGGCAATCGGAATATCGCGCAGAGAGGGATCGTCGCGCATTTCTACGGCTGCGTAAAAGCAGTCCATATCAACGTGAATGATTTTGCGCATACCCCCCCTTTTCGATCCGACTTTCTGTTTTACGACAACTGTATAAGTATACAGTCGGCTTGCTAAATCTCAACCCTCGTTATGCAGCAGTTTGCGTCGCCTATTAAGATAAATGCCAAGAGATTTGTAAAAATAGGCAAATAAAAGCCATTATTCCCCTCATTAAGAAATAAATTACATTTCAGCCCATTGATAAAAATTTAATCAGTATTAAGATGGCAGCGTTCAAGATAATTGAAAATCAGTGGTAGTCCGCATGCTTTTTACGGCGGACATATAATAATAGAGTTGTCATTTAAGCAGGATTAAGAATGGTCAGAATCGCGCTGCTGCTTGCGATGCTTTTTAGTTTCCCCGTCTTCACCATGAGCAGCGCTGTCGCCAGCGAACAGGCTCCGTTTGAGACCGGCGTTCAGCAACAATTATTAGGTTCACCCGTTTATATTCAGATATTTAAGCAAGAGCGTACTCTCGAGCTCTATGCCAAAGTCGAAAATAAATTCCAGCTGGTCGGCGCATTTCGCATCTGCGATTTCTCCGGCGGGTTAGGCAATAAACGTCGCGAAGGCGATTTTAAAAGCCCGGAAGGTTTTTATAATATTGATATTCATCATTTGAAACCGGACAGCCGTTTTTATCGCGCCATTAATATTGGTTTCCCAAATGATTATGATCGCGCTCAGGGTTATTCCGGTAAATACTTGATGATCCACGGCAACTGTCTGTCAATTGGCTGCTATGCAATGACCGACGTCAATATGAACGTTATTTTTAATTACGTTCAGGCCGCGTTCAATAATGGACAGCGTAACGTCGAAATCAGCATCTATCCGTTTAAGATGACTGAAGCCAACATGAAATTGAATAAATATTCGACTTATATCAATTTCTGGCGTCAGCTTGAGCCGGGTTATGCCTACTTTGAAAAGTACCACCAGCCGCCGAGCGTGTCAGTGATTGGTGGTAATTATGTGGTTAATCAGACGCAAACCCTTACGCCGCAGCCTTCACAGCTGGCGTTCGCCACAGTGAAATAAAGCAAATTCGCCTGGAGCAATCTTGTTCCAGGTTTCATTGCCCGTCAGCGGCTGGGTCGCAATGACCGTGACGACATCATTGGGTGTCGTCTGCTGCTGAAAATCAATTTCAACGTCCTGATCCAGCAACGTCGCCTTGCCAAACGGCGCGCGGCGGGTGATCCAGTGGAGATTGGTCGAGCAGTACGCCATCACGAAATGCCCATCCGACAGCAGCATGTTAAACACGCCCTTCTGCCTTAACTCATCCGCCAGCGACGCAATATAGCGAAACACCGACGGCCAGCTGCGCGGCGTGCGCGGATAGCGTTGGGTCAGCTTGTGCAGCAGCCAGCAAAAGGCGTATTCGCTGTCGGTTTGACCAATCGGGCGCAGCGTGCCGGTATCCAGCTGGCGATAACCGCGCAGCTGGCCGTTATGCGCGTAGGTCCAGTTACGGCCCCAAAGTTCGCGAGTAAACGGATGGGTATTTTCCAGCGCCACTTCGCCCCGATTAGCCTGACGAATATGCGAAATAACGGCCAGTGACTTTATCGGGTATTCCTGCACCAGACGAGCAATCGGCGAATTAAAGCTAGGCTGCGGATCTTTAAACGTCCGGCAGCCATTGCCTTCATAAAAGGTAATGCCCCAGCCATCTTTATGCGGGCCTGTCAACCCGCCACGTTGCACCAACCCGGTAAAACTGAAGCAAATATCGGTAGGAACATTTGCGCTCATCCCGAGCAATTCGCACATCGCCAGTCTCCTTAAATTCTGTCTACACGTCTTAACGACAGGCTTGGGCCATGTTCGTTAAGCGGCCATCTCTTTCTCAATCAGCAGAATCAAAATGTGGATAATCTTGATGTGAATTTCCTGCACGCGATCGGCATAACCGAAATGCGGAACGCGGATTTCAACGTCTGCGCCCAATGACGCCATTTTACCGCCATCTTTACCCGTCAGGGTCACAACTTTCATGCCCTTGGCTTTGGCCGCTTCCAACGCTTTGATAACGTTGCCGGAATTGCCGGAAGTTGAGATACCCAGCAGCACGTCGCCTTTTTGGCCCACGGCTTCGAGATAGCGCGAAAAGATGTATTCGTAGCCAAAATCGTTGCTCACACAGGAGATGTGGCTGACATCGGAAATGGCGATCGCCGGATAGCCCGGACGGTTGTCACGATAGCGGCCGGTCAGCTCTTCGGCGAAATGCATTGCATCACAGTGTGAACCGCCATTGCCGCAGGACAACACTTTGCCGCCGGCTTTGAACGAATCGGCAATCAGTTTTGCGGCGCGTTGGATAGACGCGATGTTATTTTCGTCGCTGATAAATTTATTCAGAACGTCAGCAGCTTCGTTCAGTTCAGTTCGGATGATATCCAGGTACATGGCAGCCTCTTGGGATTTCTTGTGCGGCGAAAAGCGCGCCACACCACATTATTTGCTGTGCAGTGTAGCGGAAACGGCAAAAGGCGAGAAGAGCTCCGGCCTTAATGCCCGCGATACTTTGCGCTTTTGCGACATCGGGCAATGACTTTGTGACGTAAGTTGTAATTAGGATGTAAACGCGTTGATAAAGCATTTAGCTTGGACTAAAAACATAGTATCAGCTTAACAGGTCAGACCTCTTACGACTTAGGAGTTTTATTATGATGGTTCTAAGCATTGTCATCCTGCTGGTTCTTGTCGGCGCCTTGTTTTATCACCGCATCAGCCTGACGATGGGCAGCATTATTCTGCTGGTTTATACCGCTGCAATGGCGATAATCGGCCTGTGGACCGCGTGGCTGCTGCTGCCGCTGGCCATTATCCTGCTGCCATTAAATGTCACTTCACTTCGTCGCTCGCTGTTTTCCGCTCCCGCCCTGCGCAGTTTCCGAAAAGTCATGCCGAGCATGTCACGTACCGAAAAAGAGGCGATTGAGGCGGGCACCACCTGGTGGGAAGGCGATTTGTTTAGCGGCACGCCAGATTGGCGCAAGCTGCACGACTATCCGCAGCAAACATTAACAGAAGAAGAGCAGCGTTTTATTGACGGACCCGTTGAAGAAGCCTGCCGCATGGCGAATGATTTCCAGATTACCCACGAGCTGGCCGACCTGCCGCCAGAGCTGTGGGCGTACCTGAAAGAGCACCGTTTCTTCGCCATGATCATCAAGAAAGAGTATGGCGGGCTTGAGTTTTCAGCCTATGCGCAGGCGCGCGTGCTGCAAAAGCTGGCGGGCGTTTCCGGCATTCTGGCGATTACCGTCGGCGTGCCAAACTCACTCGGCCCGGGCGAACTGCTGCAACATTACGGCACTAAAGAACAGAAAGATCACTACCTGCCGCGACTGGCAAAAGGGCTCGAGATTCCGTGCTTTGCGCTGACAAGCCCTGAAGCAGGTTCCGATGCGGGTGCTATTCCCGATTTTGGCATCGTCTGCATGGGCGATTGGCAGGGCGAACAAGTTCTGGGAATGAAACTGACCTGGAACAAACGCTACATCACGCTCGCACCTATCGCAACGGTGCTGGGTTTGGCGTTTAAATTGAAAGATCCGCAACACCTGCTGGGCGACGTCGAAGAGCTGGGCATTACCTGTGCGCTTATCCCGACGAATACCCAAGGCGTTGAAATCGGCCATCGTCATTTCCCGCTGAATATTCCTTTCCAAAACGGACCTACGCGCGGCAGCGACATTTTTGTGCCGATCGATTACATCATTGGCGGCCCGAAAATGGCGGGTCAGGGCTGGCGGATGCTGGTTGAATGTTTGTCGGTTGGGCGCGGGATCACCCTGCCCTCCAACGCGACGGGCAGCCTGAAATCTCTGGCACTCGCGACCGGGGCTTACGCCTATATTCGTCGTCAGTTCAAATTGCCTATCGGTAAAATGGAAGGGATTGAAGAACCGCTGGCGCGCATTGCCGGTAACGCCTATGTGATGGACGCGGCGGCAACGCTGATTACCAACGGCATCGGGCTTGGCGAAAAACCTGCCGTGCTGTCGGCGATAGTGAAATATCACTGTACCCATCGCGGCCAGCGCGCGGTGATGGATGCGATGGACATCACCGGCGGTAAAGGCATCATGCTCGGCGACAGCAATTTCGTGGCGCGAGCCTATCAGGGCGCACCGATCGCGATTACGGTTGAAGGCGCCAATATTCTGACTCGCAGCATGATTATCTTCGGACAGGGCGCGATTCGCTGTCATCCTTACGTGCTTAAAGAGATGGCGGCGGCAGATACCAATAATCTCGCGGCCTTCGACGACGCGCTGTTTGGCCATATCGGCCACGTAGGCAGCAACAAAATACGCAGCCTGTGGCTCGGTTTAACGCGCGGTCGAACCAGCCGCGTGCCGGTCAACGATGCAACCCGCCGTTATTATCAATATATCAATCGCTTGAGTGCCAATCTTGCGCTGCTTTCTGATGTGTCGATGGGCGTATTGGGCGGCAGTTTAAAACGTCGCGAACGTATTTCGGCGCGGCTGGGCGATATTCTCAGTCAGCTTTATCTGGCGACGGCGACTCTTAAACGCTATGACGAAGAAGGCCGCAACGAGGCCGATCTGCCGTTGGTGCATTGGGGCGTGCAGGATTGCCTTAATCAGGCGGAAACGGCGATCGCCGATCTGCTGCGTAACTTCCCGAATGGCGCGGTGGCGGCGTTAATGGCGCTGGTGATTTTCCCGCTCGGACGCGTGCATCGCGCCCCGTCCGACCGACTTGATCATGAATTGGCGCGCATCCTGCAAATTCCGTCCGCGACACGCAGTCGCCTGGCGCGCGGTCAGTATCTGGTGGCAAGCGAGCACAATCCGGTGGGTCAGCTTGAAGAGGCGCTGAGAGATATTATTGCCGCCGAGCCGGTGCATAAAAAACTGGGTGAAGCGATGGGCAAAAAACTGTCGTTTACTCGCCTCGATCAGCTAGCACAAACCGGGCTGGAAGCGGGTCATTTAACGGCTGACGAAGCGCGTATTTTGACCCGTGCCGAAGAGAGCCGCCTGCGTTCAATTAATGTTGATGAGTTCGAACCTGACCAGCTGGCGCAGCAGAAATTGCAGGAAGAAAAACCTGAAACCAAACATACGGAAGCGGCCTAATTGATTTAATGAGGTAATTATTTCTAAATAAATACAACTTAGGTAAGTCAGCTTTAAATAAATAGATTTTAAGTCTGTAAGATTTTAATCAGTGTACTTTTATAAGGTTGAAATAAACAAGTTTAAAATAAATAGGTTCGCGTTAAATAGGTTCTAATAAAAAAATAGCCGCCCTTTTAAGGCGGCTATTAGCTTACTTGGTGGTTGTAGTAATGATTACATTGAAAGAGTTATTGGAAACGGTCCAACTGCCCTTGCCAGCGTTCATGGCTACAGCCGATACCATGATGAAAATACACAAGTATTTTATCAAAGTGCGGTCCTTGCTTAGACCGCTTCACGGCATGACCACCGGAGATAATACCGTGAACCAAGCACGAGGTCGTGCTTGGTTTTACGGCCGTTAAATATCCTTTTCAAAATCCAGTGCCCACTTGCTTAAGGTGGCGAAAAGGCCAGCGCTCATCTTACACGGATTTGACTTAGGAATCTTTTGACAGATAATTATTAAAAGACCAAAATTATTTTCAATAATTTACGCTTGCGTTAATTTAGTTAAAGTCCGCTGGAAAGCCGCTTACCCGACCAATATAAAAACCTTAAATTAAATATAAGCAGCGCCCTATTCCACAATGATATTCAAATTAGAATGCTTGACATAAAATCGTATAAAGATGAAACTAACTCTACGAGGTCGTGCTTGGTTATGTAGTTGTCCGAGCTGGAAAGGCCGCTTACCTGACCAGCACAAAAAAACCGCCAAATTGGCGGTTTTTTTGTGGGCGTCATTTTAACTTTTCTCAGAATCAAATTAGGAAGAGAAACTTAAAATTAAATATATGCATGCAACCTATCTCACAACAATATCTGACAAGAATGCTTGACAGAAAATCGTATAAAGAAGAAGCTGAATCCACTGGGTCGTGCTTGGTTATGTAGTTGTCCGAGCTGGGAAGGCCGCTTACCTGACCAGCACAAAAAAACCGCCAAATTGGCGGTTTTTTTGTGGGCGTCATTCTGATTTTGTTAATAACGAAATCAGCCATCACTCAGAGAAAATTAGTTTTTCTTTGGGCGAACGCGCATTGTCAGGCCTTTCAGGAAGTAGCGAAGCACCTGATCGCCGCACGGACGATAGTTCTTGTGGCCTTCCTTGCGGAAAAACGCACTCAGCTCGCCTTCAGAAACTTTAAAATCTGCTGCCGCGAGTACGCTTTGCAGATCTTCGGTTTTCAATTCAAAAGCCACGCGCAGTTTTTTCAGCATCACGTTATTAGTGACACGTTTTTCAACTTCCGGCGCAGGGAAGCGATCGTCTTTACCACGTTTGAAGAAAATCAGACCATTCAGGAAGTTTGCCATGACTTCATCAGGGCAAACCATGTAGTCCGCTTCGTCTTCTTTTTTCAGATAACGCGACATCACCGGTGGGCTAATGATCGTGCCGGTAGACGCCAAAATCTCAATCAGCCTGCCTTCGCTCAAGTCGAGCATGTAGCGTACGCTGCGCAAGACGTCGTTATTCATCATAATTCTGTATTCCCGTGTGGGTGGTAGGTAAACCGAGGAACCACACTGGGTTTACCCGCTGGCGCCTCGTAGCCGGGCATTATACAAGTCTGGGGCAAAATATCAGCCGTTTTGACGAATACGTGCGATCAACGCTTCAATAGTGTCGATTTGCGGCGCGGTAATGATAAGCCACTGGCCCAAACTCACGGCGTGGCGCTGACATTCGTGGCGCATCTCTTTATCGGCGATATTCTTGAGATCGGCAACGTGCGAGAAGCCAATAGTTCGACGGATAAGTTCAGAGCCGCAGTAACCAACGGCGTCGTGCCAGACCTGTTTCAGGAAATATTCCGCATAGCCAGGCACCTTGAAAGCCACGTCCTGCGTCTTGTCGCGCGCCAATTGCAAGAAACGCTCGGAGAAGCTCAGCCACAAATCGCGTAAATCCTGCAAGCGCTGTTCGCGGCCATCGGCGGCTTCACGGGTAGCGACCAATCCCGGCAACGCGCAGTAGTTAATCAACAAATTGCCCATCGCCGAGCCCGGATCAAAGCCTATCGGCCCATAAAATCCGAATTCGGCATCAATAACTTTCAGGCTACCTTCGGCCACAAAAATCGATCCGCTGTGAACATCGCCATGCAACAAAGCTTCAGCATTGCTCAGAAAACGCTGCTTCAACGCGGCAACGGCAATCCGCAGAGGAAGATCGGCTCTGATTTCATTTACCACCGGCTGCAACTCTGGGTCGAATCGGTTACGTTCATGCTCGATATACGGGTCGGTAAAGAACAAATCTTCCGTAATCAGGCAGAGTTCAGGGTTGATAAAGCGCGCAACCTCTGACTTTTTACGTTGAGCGTCCTGATAAAAATCTGAAGTGTGGAACAGACTTTGCGCCAAATATTCACCCAACTGGCTGGCGGCCTGCGGGTAATATTTCCCTTTAACCAGCTCGCCGCGCCAAATCTCATGATCCGACAGGTCTTCCTGCACCATCACGGCTAATTCAGGGTCGTGATGCAGCACTTTTACGGTATGTTGCGGGCAATATTCGCCGTGAACAATCAGGGTTTCAGCTTCGATTCGAGAGCGATCAATAGTCAAAGGCCAAGACTCGCCGACGCAGCGTACATACGGCAACGCCTGCTTGACGATGACGCGACTCACGCCAGCGGTATCGCGGATTTTGAACACCAGATTCAAATTGCCATCGCCGATCTCTTCGGCACTGACCAGCGATTGTGGCTCTTCCACGCCACCAAACTGGCGGGCATATTCCACGGCATCTGCGGCATTAAATGTGTAATAGCGTGACATCCTAACCTCTCGTAATCTTTCTTGTGCAACACGACTGAATCAACCGAACCCCGTTTAGTTCGCCTTGCCTTTGAGAAAAAGAAAAACGGCGGATAAACTAAATTCGATCGGCTCACGGCAAATAGCCATAAAAGCATTTAGACGTCTATACATCCGAAACTTATGTTGGCAGAATAAGTAATCAGATGCAACCGCGCAACAGGGATTTAACTCACAATGCAGACACTTACTACGACCAGTTTACGTATCCGTAAAAGCCAGCTGTGGATCCTGGATCAACAGGCGTTGCCGCAGCGCGCCGATTGGCATTTATGCCGCAACGTTGAAGACCTTGTCGGGCACATTCACGCCCTGCGAGTGCGCGGTGCGCCGCTGATTGGATTGGCTGCCAGCCTGTTGCTCGCGCAGTTGGCCGAAGCAGGCATGCCGGTTCCCGAGTTGCATCAGGCGTTGAATACCCTTCGTGCCTCGCGTCCGACCGCAGTAAATCTGATGAACAATCTGGATCGCATGAAAATCGCCCTTCAGGAGCGTTTTCATATTCCGGCGATGGTGCAGGAGGCCGAGCGACTGGTCGGTGAAGATCGCGAGCTGTGCGATCGCATTGCCCATCACGGCGCAGAATTGGTTGTCCCAGGGAGTCGCCTGCTAACGCACTGTAATACTGGCGGTCTTGCCACAGCGGGCGTTGGCACGGCGCTCGGTGTGATTCATCACGCGCACCGTCAAGGAAAAGTATCGCAGGTGTGGGTGGATGAAACGCGTCCTTTATTGCAGGGCGGACGTCTTACCGCGTGGGAGCTGGGCCAGCTGGACATCCCTTATCAGTTGATTTGCGATTCGATGGCGGCGAGTCTGATGGCGAAAAAGCTGGTCGACGCCGTCTGGGTTGGCGCCGATCGCATTGCGGCTAACGGTGACGTGGCGAATAAAATCGGCACTTATAATCTGGCCGTGCTGGCGCATTATCACGGCATTCCTTTTTACGTCGCCGCGCCCCACACCACGTTGGATCCGGACTGTCCGAACGGTGATGCTATCCCTATCGAGCAGCGCGCCGCGAGAGAGGTCACTGGCGTGTCCGGCAGTTTTGGCGACGTGCAGTGGGCACCGGCGGAGGCGCAGGTTTACAACCCGGCGTTTGACGTTACGCCAGCGGCGTTGGTAACAAAATGGGTTCTAGACGCAGGGAGTTTTGCGAACCCTACCGAGGCCTTTGGGATGTAGATTTGGAATCTACAGGCAATTTTTTAAGTTCAAGTTTAAGTTCAAGTTCAAGTGCATTCGCTTCGCTCAATGGGCGGCGGCCCATACCGCCCAAAGAGGCGCAGTCGCTCGCCCCTTTGGAATCCCAAGCTTTTTTTCCACAGCTGCAACGTGAGGACTACATTCGTAGATCTTTCCAGCGACCACCGCGCGTGGCGTTGGTCGCGGCGCTTCGCGCTTCCGTCACTTCGTTCAGAAGCCAAAAACGTCTTCCTCACTCCGTTCCGCGCCGCCCTGAGGCCGCCAATCACAACACTTAAAGCAAGGGCGGGTACTTTTGGGCGGTCAAAGGCCGATTCTTCAACCAATTACTACCCTTAAAGCAAGGGTGGATACTCTTGGGCGGTCAAAGGCCGATTCTTCAAACAATCACAACACTTAAAGCAAGGGCGGATTCTCTTAGGCGGTCAAGGGACGATCGCTCAACCAATCACAACACTTAAAGCAAGGGCGGATACTTTTGGGCGGTCAAAGGCCGATCCTTCAACCTAAAATTTATTGTTTGAGCGATCGGTTCTTGACCGCCTAAGAGTTATCGGTTTTTCTTTTTAGCTATTATTGGCGGGATCGGGGCGGCGCTGAGTGGAGTGATTTGAGACGTATTTGGCTCAAATCCGTAATGAGGGAACGGCGAAGCCGCGCGACCTACGCCACGCGCGGTGGTCACTGGAAAGATCTAACTTTCTAGTCCTCAAGTTACAGCTGTGGAAAAAAAGCGCGGGATTCTCAAGGGTGTTCGCTTAGGAACATCCTTGAGGCGGTCTGCGCCGCCGCGCAGTAAGCGAAGCGAATGCACTTGAATTTAAAGTCTTTGCTCCAAAAGTCTTTGAATTTAAAGACTTTGCCCCAAAAGACTTTGAATCCAAAGACTTTGCCCCAAAAGACTTTGAATCCAAAGACTTTGACCCAAAAGACTTTGAATCCAAAGATTTTGACCTAAAGAAAATTGCCTTTAGATTCCAAATCTAAACCAGAATCTTATTCTTCAAGTCTTGGATAAGCATCGGATATGGCATCGCCCGTAAAGTGCGCGATCCATCCTTCCTGATTATCGAATAAACGTATCGCCGTAAACGACGGGGATCCGCCCATGTCAAACCAGTGTTTAGTGTTGGCCGGTACCGAAATCAGGTCGTTTTTCTCGCACAAAATCTGGAAAATCTTGCCTTCAAGATGCAGGCAGAATAAGCCCGCGCCATCGACAAAAAAGCGGACTTCGTCTTCACCGTGAGTGTGCTCGGAGAGGAATTTAGTGCGCAACACCTGACGCTGCTCGTGGTCGGGACGCATGCTGATAACGTCCCAACTTTGATAACCCTTTTCCGCCACCAGCTTGTTGATTTCATGCTGGTAAGCCGCAATAACCTCGTCCGACTGCGGATTGCTGCCCAGCTCGCGATCGGCCTGCCAGCGCTCGAAACGCACGTCGATTTTGCTCAACTCTGCGGCAATTTCATTGCCATCGCGGCTTTCCCAGATAGGCGCGGAAGGATCGCTGTCGCTAAAGATAGTTAACGCACTCATTGCAAACTCCTGGTTAGTGAATCAAATCGTTAATCATTCAAACCATTAATCAATTAAACAATGACGACCTGATCAAAACGATTAACCTGCTTGTGATCGCTCTCTTCGTCAGGCTCGTCGCGAATAAGCTGACAGGTCAACCAACCGGCCTCGCGCGCCGCGTCCAACTCTTGACGAACGTCAGATAAAAACAGAATGTCGGCAGCCGGCAGACCCAGCTGTTTCGCAATATTTAGATAAGAGGTGACCTCGCGCTTGGCCCCTACTCGCGTATCGAAATACTCGGTAAACAGCGGCTGCAAATCGCCCTCTTCGCTATAACCAAACAATAACTTTTGTGAATCCACCGAGCCGGATGAATACACATAAAGCCTGATCCCTTCCTGCTGCCACTGCACCAGCTGCGGCGTGACGTCGGGATATAAATGTCCCCGGAAATCCCCTTCCGTGTAACCTGTGCGCCAAATAATGCCCTGCAACGTTTTTAGCGCAGGGGATTTTTCGTCTTTATCCATATAAACGTAGAGCTGGTCCACCAGGTCGACGATCGCGGCTTGCGGTTCGTTCATCTCTTCACGCAGGGCGTCGAGCGCCTGCAATACTTCTAAGTCCTGAGCATGCTGGGTAATAAAATCAGCGAGTCGCGCGCGGGCATAGGGAAAAAGTACCTGATGCACAAAGCGGATGTCGGTGGTCGTCCCTTCAATATCAGTGACAATGGCTCGGATCATTTGGCCTCCAACAGGCGAAGTTGCAATTCACATTCGAACAAAAATTCCAGTCCTTCCAGATGACGGCGCGCCTCGGCAACATCTTTGCCCCAGCAGGTCAGGCCGTGTCCGCGGATCAGGAATCCATAGTGTAGCGGATGTGTTTGCGCCCATTTGGCAATCTCGGCTGCCAGAGCCGGAATATCCTGACTATTGTCGAAAATTGGGATTATTACCTGCTCCAAATGGCTACTTTGGCCCGCCAGAGACTTTTGCATCTCATAGCCTTGCAACACCAATCCATTGGAACGCTCGACGCGCGAAAGCACCGTCGAATTCACCGAATGCGTATGCAAAATAGCGCCGACGTGAGGATCCAGCCCGTAAACCAGCGTATGCAGCCCGGTTTCGGCAGAAGGTTTTCGGCCACTCGGCACGCGATTGGTCGCAATCTCGACCTGCAAGAAGTTTTCCGCCGTCAGCTGCCCTTTGTCTTTGCCCGATTCGGTTATCAAACAAAAATGGCTATCTTCGCGCACGGACATATTGCCGCCCGTTGCCGGACACCAACCTTTCTCGCCAATCCAGTGGCAGGCGGCCAACAGGGCCTCGAGAGGATTTTTTTCGCTCATTGTTATTCCTGAAAGCCATGCGTTGAAGGAAGTATATCGCGCGCAAAATGGCTGTTTAGCGTGATTCGCTATGAGCTAGACTAAAAAGCTATTTAGCCGTTTAACCATCTATGCGTCTTGATTGCCAAATATTATCATCGTGCGGTAGTATCAACAAACAGGTATCGCCCATTTGGACTCGGCAAAGCAGTTTTCCGAGCCCCTTTTATCGCGCTAAAAGCGACTGGAGCAGGAACAGCCATGACGACAAACACCACAACACCATCCGCATCAGCGACTACCGCCACAACGAGCGCCGCGCTTATTCCACAGAGCAAACTGCCCGCGCTGGGCACCAATATTTTCTCGCAGATGAGCGCGCTGGCGCAAAAGCACAACGCAATCAATCTGTCGCAGGGCTTTCCCGATTTCGATGGTCCGGAATATCTGCGTCAGCAGCTGAGCGTTCACGTCGCGGCAGGCTCGAACCAGTACGCGCCGATGACCGGTACGCCTGCGCTGCGCAACGCTATCGCCGATAAAACCGAGCTGGGCTATGGTTATCGTCCCGATGCCGAAACCGACATTACTATTACCTCCGGTGCGACCGAGGCGCTCTATATTGCGATAACTGCGCTGGTCTCGCCGGGCGACGAAGTGATCAGTTTCGACCCAAGCTACGACTGTTACGCGCCTGCGGTTCAGCTGGCGGGCGGCGTAAGCAAGCGTATTCAGCTGCTGCCGCCGGAGTTCAAGGTTGACTGGTCACACTTTGCCGACCAGATTACCGATCGCACCAAAGTGATCATCATTAATACGCCGCACAATCCGACCGCGACGGCCTGGACTCACAGCGATGTCGATCGCCTGTGGCAAATCATCGCCGATCGCAATATTTTCGTGATTAGCGACGAAGTGTATGAACACATTTGTTTCGCCAAAGAGGGTCACGCCTCCGTGCTGCGCCACCCCGAGCTGCGCCAGCGCGCCATTACCGTCTCCTCGTTCGGTAAAACGTTTCACATGACCGGCTGGCGCGTGGGTTACTGCGTGGCGCCAGCGGCAATCAGTCTCGAGCTGCGTAAAATCCACCAGTTTCTAACCTTTGCGATTACCACGCCGGTGCAGCTGGCGCTGGCCGATATGCTGCGCGAACAGCCTGAACACTGGCAGGAACTGCCGGAATTTTATCAGGCCAAGCGCGATCGTCTGGCCGCCGGTTTAGCCAACAGCCGCCTTAAAGTGTTGCCAAGCGAAGGCACCTATTTCCTGCTGGTGGATTACAGCGCCGTCTCCGATCTCGACGACGTAGCCTTCTGCCATTGGCTGGTTGAGCACGTGGGCGTGGCGGCGATCCCGCTGTCGGTATTCTGCGCCGATCCTTTCCCGCACAAACTGATTCGCCTGTGCTTCGCCAAGAAAGAAGCCACGCTGGACGCCGCCGCGGAGCGCCTGTGTCAACTTTAAAAATTTCAGTATTACAGCAACCGTTAGTCTGGCTCGACGGCGAAGCCAACCTGAGCCATTTTGATTCGCTGCTCGGCTCGCTGCTTAATCGCGACCTGATTGTGCTGCCCGAAATGTTTACCACCGGTTTTGCCATGCAGGCGCCGGGCCGCGCGCTGCCTGAATCGCGGGTCATCGAGTGGCTCCAGCAGTGGGCGAACAGGCTAAATGCGATGATTGGCGGCAGCGTGGCGCTTGCTACGGCGAAAGGAGCAGTGAATCGATTCCTGCTGGTGGAGCCGAATGGCGAAGTGCATCGCTACGATAAACGCCACCTGTTCCGCATGGCGGGCGAGCACAACTATTATGTGGCGGGTACGCGTCGCGAAATCGTTGAATGGCGCGGCTGGCGAATTCTGCCTCAGGTGTGTTACGACCTGCGTTTCCCGGTCTGGTCGCGTAACAATCAGGATTATGATTTGGCGCTTTACGTCGCCAACTGGCCTGCCCGTCGCACGCATCATTGGCAAACGCTGCTCACCGCGCGCGCCATTGAAAATCAGGCCTACGTCGCCGGTTGTAATCGGATTGGCGACGACGACAATGGTCATCATTACAGCGGCGATAGCTTAATCATCAATCCGCTCGGCGAAGAGCTGGCGCGTGCTGAACCCAGTGCAGCGATGATTATCGAAGCCGAACTGTCGCTCGAAGCCCTACAGGAATACCGCGAG
Organism: Rouxiella sp. T17; assembly: GCF_036663475.1. Lineage (NCBI taxonomy): Bacteria > Pseudomonadati > Pseudomonadota > Gammaproteobacteria > Enterobacterales > Yersiniaceae > Rouxiella > Rouxiella sp. T17. Next base: position 57,752 of record NZ_JAWUEA010000033.1, read on the forward strand.
GCGTTTCCGGCGTGGCGCGATGCTGACCGCTTTCAGCATCAAGAGTAATAGCAACAGTGATAAAAGCGCTGTTTGATCAAAAAAGCCTGAGAAGTCGTCGCCATCGTGGCGGCGATAATCAGGCTTTTGCGTTAATGATTCTGATGTTTGCAAAGTGTAAAGCTTTCTCTTTCTGCGCCAGCTGGTGTAATTCTTGCATCCAATACCCCCTGAAAATCATCTGACAGAGGGTAATTCATGACTATCACTTTTATTGCACACACCACACCTGAACCGGCTTTTTATGGTGCGCTGGCGGCGATATTTGCTGAATCACGGGCATTGCCGCTGTGTCACTTGCCGGTCAGCTATGACAGCAAACGTTTCATCAATGCGCGTCAATATATCTCCGCCGAGGGCGAGCAGGTCAGCAGCGGATTACTGTGGCTCGAGCGAATCAGCGGTCACGGCGCGGCGGCGGAATCCGACCTGCAATCTCTATTAAATCGGGCAGTTAAAGAAGATATTGTTGTCCCGCTTTCGCAGTCACTCACCTCGCCGTGCTATCAGGATCTGATCCGCACGATCGCTGAAAAAGGGATCGCGATCGACTCCCTAAAGGTGGTCAAAAGCGGCGATCTTTATCAGCTCGAAGAGTGTGAAGGCGGCAAAATACGCAGCCAAAGCTGGGCAAGAGATAGCTTTGGTCGCTGGGTTTCCCGCACCATGAATCAGCCGGTAATGCGCGCCGGCAAGCACCTGCGGCTGGCATTATTGGGCGAAGCCAGCGAGCATCGCGACAGCTATCCTGCCACTTTGGCTGCACTCGGAGACGCCGCCGATGCACTGGCAATGAACATTGAGGTTATTTACCTTTCGTCTTCGCTGGTCGGCAGTCAGTTGGAAAGCACGCTGTTTGACGTCGATGGCATTATTTTGCCGGGTCTTGTAGTTCAGGGGGGCGAAAACAGTCAGGCCAGCATCGCCAGCCAGCTCACGGTGGCGAAATGGGCGCTGGACAACCAAACGCCGATTTTAGGCCTTAACGGCGGCATGCACCTGCTGGTCGCGGCGCTAGGGCAGCAGATTCTGGGTGAAGAGGCGATCGCCATGCCCGGACCTTCGGCGCTTAACGCGCGACCTTTCAGCCTGCCGCTCGAGCACGAAGCTACGCATCAGGGCAACTATCGCGTGATATTTCAAGCGGGCAGCCGAATGGCGAAGATGATGGGTAAAGAGGCGAAACTGCGCTACAACCAGCGCCGCAGGCTGAATCCGCAGCTGCTCGACGAGCTCGCCTGCGCGGGTTTGCAGGTTAGCGGTAGCGACGAAACGGGCCTGTCGGCAGAGTCGGTCGAGCTGGAAGGTCATCCGTTTTTTGTCGGCGTGCAGGCAAATCCAGAGTTGCAGTCACGGCGCGAACGTCCGCATCCTCTGCTGATGGCGCTGTTGCAGCAAATGCGCCAGACCAACAGAGAGCGGGACGTGAGCCACGATGCGTTTACTAAGAGTGTGCGGTTAAAGCATCCACATTTTTTAATGGGTTAAACAACGCGTTCAACGTCAGTGCTGCCAGGCAGGCGGCGCTAATGCCCGAATGCAGCAGCGTTTGCACCCACGTCGGGAACTGATCGTAGAAACTTGGCATCACGATCGGGATCATCCCGAAGGCGATAGACGTCGCCACCACCACCAAATTCATATTGTCTTTATAATCGACCTTCGACAGCGTGCGAATTCCGCTGGCCGCCACCGATCCAAACAGTACCACGCCCGCCCCGCCCAGCACCGGCGAAGGTATTGCCGCAACAATCGTGCCTAATCCGGGCAGCACGCCGAGCGCCACTAAAATTACGCCACCGGCCGCCACCACGAAGCGACTTTTCACGCCGGTCAACGCCACCAGCCCGATATTTTGTGCGAACGAGCTCTGCGGGAAGGAGTTGAAAACCGGTGATAACGCGCTGCTCAGCATGTCGGCGCGCAGGCCTTTGGCGATGCGTTTTGAATCGACCGGCGAGCCGACGATTTCGCCGATCGCCATTAATCCCGCCGTGGTTTCTGTTAATAAAACCATAACAATCAACAGCATCGACAGAATTGCCGCCAGATTAAACGTCGGCAGGCCGAAAGCAAACGGCGACGGCATCGCTAACATTGGGCCATGACCCAGCGTGGAAAAATGCGTTTTGCCGAGGAAAATCGCCACCACGGTTGCCAGCACCATCGCCAGCAGCACCGAAATTCGGCCAATGGCGCGATTACCAAAACGATTGAGCAGCAGAATAACAGCTAGCGTAAAAGCGGCCAGCCCGATATTCCCCGTCGAGCCCCAATCGGCGGCGTGCGAATTGCCGCCCATCGCCCAGCGCACCGCCACCGGCATTAATGACAGGCCAATAACGGTCACCACCGTGCCCGTCACGACCGGCGGGAAAAAGCGAATAATTTGCGCAAAATAGGGGGCGATCAGCAGGCCGATTAATGAAGAAACGATCACCGCGCCAAACACTTCCGGCAGACCGCCGCCGCCCGTGGCGAGGGTTACCATAGTCGCGACGCCCGCGAAAGAGACGCCCTGCACCAGCGGCAGGCGCGCGCCAAATCCCGGCACGCCGAGCGTTTGCAGCAAGGTTGCCAGCCCGCTTACAAACAGCGCGGCGGTGATGAGCATGCCAATCTGCGCGGTGTCTAAACCGGCCGCGCTGCCAATAATCAGCGGCGGCGCGATAATGCCGCCATACATGGTGAGAATGTGCTGCAAGCCGTAGGCGAAGGTTTTACCCAGCGGCAAACGCTGGTCTTCGGGGGCGAGTGAAACGGCTGTCGGTTTGGTCACGTCATTCATGTTGGCAACTCCCGGCGGTCAATTTTTTGGTAAGCGATTTTTTTGGTAAGCAATTTTTTGGTAAATATGTCTCGACAGTCAGCTAGCGCGATTGGGTCACTTGGGTATGAAAATCAACTGCCGCGATAGGTGGAATAGGAGTACGGGCTGAGCAAAATCGGCAGGTGATAATGAGGCTGACCGGCAGAAATATTGACGTCGATAATCGCCAGGTTATAGAGCGTTTCGCGCCCATCTGCGGAGAAATAGGCACCAACGTCGGCGTAAAGCCGATAATTACCCGCCGCTACGCCGTCTGGCGTTAACGTGGTGACACGCCCGTCGGTGTCTGTGTTGGCTTCACCGATTTTAGTCGCCGTGTCGCCTTCGATTTTCTCCAGCCAGACGCGAACCTGCGCTGCCGGTTTGCCAAGGGAGGTATCTAGAATATGGGTGGTTATTTTGCTCATCAGTTCACTAACTCCTTAAAACGCAGCACGGTAATCTGCTGAAGTTGTTCGGCGGATTCCCGCCATTCCTGCGCGTCGCTGTTTTGCTGGCGGCGATGTAAATGCTCGAGAATTTCAGCGGGCGTGCGGCCTTTTGCGCGGATCAAAAAAACGCGGCCAAAACGTTGTTCATACTGCTGATTGCCCTGCAACAGCGCGTCGGCGGTTTGCTGCTCGCCCAGCCCGAGCGATGCCTGCTCGGCGCGGGAAAGGTCGGCTTCTTTACTGTTGCCCGCCATGCGTTCGCCAATACGCGGATGACTCGCCAGCGCGCGGCTCACCGCCTCGGGCTGCCAATCGTGACTGGCCGTGGTCGCCGCGCTGATAGCTTCATCAACCGAAGCAAACGGCCTTGCCTGAATCATCGCCTCGACCCATTCGGCAATGTTGACGCACGGGGTTAACGCCGCGCGCGCCGCGCTGTCAGGCAGCTGATTAAATTCCTCTAACGTCATCTTTCTTTCCTTGTCATCACGCGTCGTGGCGGAAACTCAGCACCGTGTCGATGTAGGCCTGCGTGGCGTAGGCGACATCTTCGGCGGTCACGGATTCGTCAGGATGATGGCTGATGCCGTCTTTGCAGCGCACAAACAGCATGCCGACCGGCCAGCGTTCGGCGATGGCGATAGCGTCGTGGCCGGCACCGCTCGGCAACAGCATCGCCTCGCCCTGCAAGGCTTCTACGCTTTGCGCCAGCTTTTGCTGGAGCTGTGAATCACAGGCGGTGGCCTGAATGCCGTAAAATTGCTCCGCTGCAAAGGTCAAACCACGGCGGGTGGCAATCTGCTGCGCCTTGTCGAGCAGCGTGCCGAGCAGTTCGGCCAGCGCGCCATCTTCAGGACCGCGCACGTCGAGGGAGAGTTTCACTTCACCCGGAATCACATTCACCGCGCCGGGCAAGGTTTCGAGCTGTCCGACCGTCGCCACCAGATTATTACCGCGCGCGGTGGTCAGCGTTTCAATCGCCACTATCCATTCGGCGGCGGCGGCCAGCGCGTCTTGACGATGGCCCATCGGCACCGTGCCCGCGTGACCGGCGTGGCCGACAAAACCACAGTTCAGGCGGCGCGCGCCGTTAATCGCGGTCACCACGCCCAGTGGCAACTCGGCGGCTTGCAGGCAAGGACCCTGCTCGATATGCAGCTCAAGGTAGGCGCAAAAATCATTCACATCGCGCTGCGCGTTAAGGATGTCGATCGGATTCAACCCCAGCCCGAGCATCGCCTCTGCAACGGTAATTCCCTGCGCATCTTTCCGTTGCAGCCAATCCTGCGGCCAGGTGCCGGTCAGCCCGCGACTGCCCAGCAGCGTAATGCCAAAACGGGTGCCCTCTTCGTCGGCGAAACCAACAATTTCTACCGCCATCGGCAGGCGAATTCCGTGCTCATTGAGGTGAGTGATCACTTCAATGGCGGTGAGCACGCCCAGCGGACCGTCGTAACGTCCGGCGTTGCGCACGCTGTCGAGATGCGAGCCGAGCAGCAAGGCGGGCGCGTCGGGATCAAGCCCCTCATAGCGGCCGCAAATATTGCCGACGCTGTCTTGCCACGTCGTCATGCCCGCCGCCGCCATCCATTCGCCCACCACGCGGTTGGCCTGAATGTGCTGCGCGGAGAGATAAACGCGCGTCAACTGACCCGACGTTTCACTCAGTTCGGCGAGGGTGTCACAGCGCGCCATCACTCTGAGCGCGGCCTGTTCAGCCTCGGTACTCAACGGGAGGGCTGCTAACATTACTGGCCTCCTGCCACGCTGTTTTTGCTGGAATAGTGATCCCACGCGGCCTGCGACCCTGCGCCATATTTGGACGCAAAGCCCATGTGATTCAGCACGGCTTCGAGCGCCACCAGCGTTTGCATCACGCAGTCTTTGCGGGCGTTGTAACCCATCGTGCCGATACGCCAGATTTTGCCGCTCAGCGGACCAAACGAGGTGCCGATCTCGATGCCGAAATCGTTGAGCATTGTTGAACGAACCTGCTCGCCGTGAACGCCCTGCGGAATAACCACGCCTAACACGTTGTTCATTCGATGGTTTAAATCACCAAACACTTCCAGCCCCATGCCCTGAATACCGGCCAGCATCGCGTCGCCGTGCAGTTTGTGGCGCGCAATCGTGGTATCTAAACCTTCTTCAAGGATGACGCGGGCGCATTCGCGGGCGGCAAACAGCATGCTGGTCGCTTCGGTGTGGTGGTTCAGGCGCTCTGGACCCCAATAATCCATGATCATCCCGAGATCAAAATAGTTGGAGTAGATCATCTCATCGTCGCCGTCGGCGTGCGCGGCGGTGCGGATCCCCTCTTCAACACACTTGCGGCGGCGGATCTGCTCCTCAAATTTCGGGCTAATCGTCACTGGCGAGCTGCCAGACGGGCCGCCGAGGCATTTTTGCAGACCGGCGGACACGGCATCGATTCCCCACGCGTCGGTTTCCAGCGCGTTACCGGCAATCGACGCGGTGGCGTCGCAGTAAAACAGCACGTCGTGACGACGGCAGATTTCACCCAACTGCTCCAGCGGTTGCAGCATGGTGGTCGACGTATCGCCCTGCACGGTGAGCAGCCAGCGCGGTTTGACCGACTTAATCGCGTCTTCAATCTGTTGCGGATCAAAGACTTCGCCCCACGGCACTTCAATGGTGTGCACTTCCGCGCGACAGCGGCGGGCAATCTCGCACAGCAGATGTCCGAAACGGCCAAACACCGGCACCAGCACTTTATCGCCCGGACGAATGCCCGACAGCAGCACGGCTTCGATACCGGCGCGCGAGGTGCCGTCAATCAGGAAGGTCCACTGGTTTTCGGTCTTGTAGATGCCGCGATACAGCGCCATCACTTCATTCATGTAGTGAGTCATCGCCGGATCGTACTGGCCGAGCAGTTGGCTCGACATCGCGCGCAGCACGCGCGGATCGGCGTTAATCGGGCCCGGCCCCATCAGCAGGCGGTTAGGCGGATTGATTTGACCAAATTTTGAGATATCCACGATAATTATCCTTTTGAATCGATGAATTTATACGGCTGCCGGGGACTCGTTAAGCCCACGCACGGTAGCAATAAACTGTTTTAATTCCGGGGTTTGCGGGTTAGCAAACAGTGCGCGACTTTCGCCCTGCTCCCAGACGGTGCCCTGATGCATAAACACCACGCGGTCGCCAACTTCGCGCGCAAAGTTCATTTCATGGGTCACCAGCACCAGCGTCATGCCTTCTGCCGCCAGCTGCTCCAATACTTTTAACACTTCTCCCACCAGCTCGGGGTCGAGCGCGGAGGTAATTTCGTCGCACAGCAACACTTTCGGGTTCATCGCCAGCGCGCGGGCAATCGCCACGCGCTGTTGCTGGCCGCCGGAAAGATTGCCGGGATAGTAATCGACCCTGTCCGCCAGCCCGACCTTGGTCAGCATCTGGATCGCCAACTCGCGGCATTCGGCGGCGTTTTTGCCCAGCACGCGGCGCGGGGCGAGCATCACGTTTTCCAGCGCGGTCATGTGCGGGAACAGGTTGAAGTTCTGAAACACCATGCCGACCGAGCGGCTGATTTCGCGCGCCTGCTGGTCACGGCTGGTGATGGTCATGCCGCCAAGCTTGATGCTGCCTTCCTGATAGGCTTCGAGGCCGTTCATGCAGCGCAGCAGCGTACTTTTTCCCGATCCGCTGCGACCGATGATGCAGATAACTTCACCGCCCTCGATATCCAGATCCACGCCTTTCAAAACATGATTCTGACCATAATATTTTTGAACCTGATTGATCGTGATCAGCGGCATTATTTTTTATCTCCAAGCAGGGTTCTTTCCAGATAATGGCTATAAAGGGAAAGCGGATAACACATCAGGAAGTAGCCGCAGGCGACCAATCCAAAGACTTTAAAAGGTTCATAGGTGACGTTATTCAGCATCGTGCCGGCCTTGGTCAGCTCGACGAAGCCGATAATCGACGCCAGCGCGGTGCCTTTAATCACCTGCACCAGAAAACCTACAGTTGGCGCAATCGCGATTCGCAGCGCCTGTGGAGCAACGACGCGCCACAAGGTTTGACCAAAACTTAGCCCCAGACAGCGGCAGGCTTCCCATTGGCCTTTCGGCAGCGCGTCGATGCTGCCGGACCAGATATCCACCAGATAGGCGCTGGAATAGAAGGTCAGCGCGAAGGCGGCGGCGGTCCACGGACTGACGTTGATACCAAACAGTCCGAGGCCGAAAAAGGCCAGAAACAGCTGCATCAGCAGCGGCGTGCCCTGAAAAATTTCGACATAAACGCGGACCACGTTTACCAGCCAGCGGCGGCGGGTCAGGCGCATCAAAATCAGCGGCAACGTCACCAGCGTGCCGCCGATAAACGCCACCAGCGACAGCAAAATCGTCCAGCGCGCGGCCAGCAGCAGGTTGCGCAGGATGTCCCAATCGGTAAAGGCCATCATCAGCTGTAACTCCCAAAGAAGCGGCGACCCACGCGCAGCAGCAGTTGGCGCATGGCGATCGACAGCGCCAGATAAAACAGCGTACACACCAGATAAGTTTCAAAGCTCAGGAAGGTGCGCGACTGAATCAGGCTGGCGACAAAGGTCAGCTCCTGATACGACACCTGCGACACCACCGAGGAACCGAGCATCACGATAATGCACTGACTGACTAATGCCGGATAAATTCGCTTCAACGACGGCGGCAAAATCACCCGTAAAAAGGTTTGGCTGCGCGTTAAGCCCAGCACGCGTCCGGCTTCCCACTGCCCTTTCGGCGTGGCTTGAATGCCGGCGCGAATAATTTCCGTACTGTACGCGCCCAGATTGATCAGCATTGCCAGCAGCGCGGCCTCACCGGCGGTCAGCTTCAGGCCCAAGGTTGGCAGCCCGAAGACGATGAAAAACAGCTGTACCACAAAAGGCGTATTGCGAATCGCCTCAACGTAAACGCCCCACACGCGGCGCAGCGCGACACTGTTTCCGCTACGGATCGCGGCACCGCAAATACCCAGCGCAATGCCGCCAATCGTTGCCATAAACGTCAGCTCAATGGTGGTCCACAGGCCGCTGAGCAGCTGCGGCAAATAGGGCCAAAGTGCAGCGAAATTAAGCTGATAGGTCATGAAGTCTCTCCGTTGCGCACGCGTGTTTCATTCATGACCTCTTAAGCACCCAAATTGGCTGGCAGCGGGGCTTTCATCCATTTTTCAGAAAGGTTGTTCAGCGTTTTATCTTTCAACGCTTCGTCGATCAGCCCGTCAACCTTGGCTTTCAGCGCTGGCTCGTCTTTACGCATGCCGATAAAGCACGGCGAATCTTTCAGCAACACCTTGGATTCCGGCGCTTTTTGCGGATTGGCACGCGCAATGGCCGCCACCACTAAATTACCGGTGGCGATAAACTGCACCTGACCCGACAGATAAGCCGACAGCGTGGTGTTGTTGTCTTCATAACGTTCGATTTTGGCCTCTTTCGGCGCAATATCGGTCAGCACCAGATCTTCAACCGCGCCGCGCGTGACGCCGATAGATTTGCCGGAAAGCTGCTTCACATCGCTGAGCGCGTCGCCTTTCGCGCCAAACACGCCAAGAAAGAACGGCGCGTAAGCCTTGCTGAAGTCGATCACTTTTTCGCGCTCTGGATTTTTACCCAGGCTTGAAATCACTAAATCGACCTTATCGGTTTGCAGATAAGGCACGCGGTTGGCGCTGGAAACCGGCACCAGCTGCAACTTAAGTTTCATCTTGGTGGCCAGATACTGCGCCATGTCGATGTCATAACCCTGCGGCTGCATGTCGGTGCCGATGGAGCCAAACGGCGGGAAGTCTTGCGGAATGGCAACCCGCAGCACGCCGCGTTGTTCGATGTCTTTCAACTGATCGGCCATCGCCAGCGGTGCCTGAACCATCAACATTGCTGCACCAACCCACGCCAACAACCGTTTGTTCATTTTCATTCTCGACTCCCCGGATTAATAGTTTATGAAACGATAGATTCTTATGCCATGCATTCTGCAACTAATGTGCCAATAAATAAAAATGGCGCTGGATAAGGAGTAAACGCAGGGAGAATCAAGGAGGAGAGCGAAAAACAGGCTGGAATCAGCGGCAAAAACTCGCCCCATCGCGGGGCAAAGTGATAGAAATAGGAAAGTTAGCGCGCACTTTAATTGTGCAAAAGCACCAATTCGGGGCTGCGCCTTTTCGGAAACCGAGCGTTTTAGCGCCAATTAGCGCTGTTCAAGCTCATCGAGATCGTTATACAGCTCGGTAATCTGATGAATTCTTTGGCGACCCGATGCCAGCATTTCGTGCAGCAGCGCGTTGCTTAACAGGTTGGCGAGACTCATCGCAGCGGAATAGGAGTCGAAGGCCGACACGCTGTCGAGCGAGGCGGCGAGATGCCAGCGCGCCAGCGGGATAAGCGACTGCGCCTGCGGCTCGCAAATCAGCAATACCGGCACATTCATCTGCTGCAACTGAGTCAAAATGGCCCGCGTGGCGCGCGGACGACGGCGGAAAGCGACCATCACCACCACGTCCTGCGGGGATAAATCGACCAGCTCTTCGGCCAGCGTTTGCCCCGGCTGCGGCATCATCGACACCTGCTGGCGCACCTGCAATAGCTGCTGGCGCAGGTGCAGCGCGACCGGATAACTGTTGCGCAGCCCCACCAGCCGCACCTGACGTGCCAGACTCAGCGCGGTAATAACGGCGGTAAACTGATTGCCGTCAATCTGATTAATCCATTGGGTCAGGTTGGCCATTTCCTGCTTGTAATGGCGCGACAGCAGCGTGTTGCCCTGCACGGCGTCGCGGCTGTCGGTTAGCGGCATTCCGCTCTGGCGCAGGGTTCGCACCTCGTCGCGCATGTCGCGATAGCTCGGATAACCCAAACGTTTGAACAAACGGCTGACGGTGGCTTTCGACACGCCGCTCAGCCGCGCCAGCTCGGCGCTGTTGTAGCTCATCAGGTCGTCGATATGATCGAAAATAAAGTCGGCAACCCGCTGCTCCTGCGGCGTGAGCTCGGCATAATAGCCGCGCAGGCGTTCATCGATCTGTTTCATCTGCTGCATCCTGTAACCAATGTTTCAGCCGAAGATATCACGCGCGGCGATTTTCGGAAGCAGATAATTTTTTAGCGCCGCCTTCTGCTTTTGTTCACAATTTTGAAAAAAGATTGTCTCTCCTACCCGTTTCTGGAACAGCTCTTGCTTATCTTTAAACAGAAAGCAGAAAAACATTAACGAGAAAAAACGGCTCCTTGGAGCAAGAGGACTTGGCATGATTAACAGTAACAGCGCACCGCTCGGCATGGCGGTCACGCCCCACCATCTCGCCAGCCAGAGCGCGCTGGCAGTGCTGCGCGAAGGCGGGAACGCGATTGAGGCGATGGTCGCCGCCGCCGCAACCATTGCCGTGGTTTATCCGCATATGAACGGCTTGGGTGGCGACGGTTTCTGGCTGATCGTGCCGCCGCAGGGTAATCCGGTGGCGATTGACGCCAGCGGGGCCGCCGGTTCGCTGGCATCGCTCGATTTTTATGCCGGTGAATCGCACATTCCGCATCGTGGCCCGAAAGCCGCGCTTACCGTTGCAGGCACCGTCGGCGGTTGGCAGGAGGCATTAAACGTCTCGGCTGAGCTGGGTGGCGAGCAAAAACCGCTTGCCCGCCTGCTGCGCGACGCCGTGCGTTACGCGGCGGACGGTTTTCCAGTCACCGCTTCACAGCAGGCCGCGACCCAAAGCAAGCGCGACGAGCTGGAATCCATCCCGGGTTTCGCCGAGGTTTTCCTGCCGCACGGCGAGGTGCCGCCGTGCGGGCATCGTTTTACGCAACCTAAAATCGCCGCCACCTTATTACAGCTGTGCGACGAGGGATTAGAGAGCTTCTATCGCGGCGAGTTGGCCGCCAGCATAGCCGCCGACATGAAAAAGCTGGGCATGCCGATCACCGAAAATGATTTGGCCGCCTACCGGCCGCAGCGCCGCACGCCGCTGAAACTCAAGCACAGCAAGGGTGAAATTTATAATCTGACGCCGCCGACGCAGGGTCTGGTTTCGCTGGCGATTCTTGGGCTGACCGACAGGCTCAATCTCGCCGCGATGGACGAAGGCGCGACCATTCACTCCATCGTCGAAGCGACCAAGCTGGCGTTTGGCCTGCGCGACCGCTTTATTACCGATCCGCGCATGATGACCCAAGACGCGCAGGCGTTGCTGGACCCTGCCTATCTCGACGCGCTGGCAACCCGCATTAATCCGCATCGCGCCGCCGATTGGGGCAAAGGCAAAGGTCCGGGCGACACGGTTTGGATGGGCGTGATGGACAGCAGCGGGCTTGCCGTCTCCTTTATTCAGAGCATTTATCACGAATTTGGCAGCGGCGTGGTGTTACCCAACAGTGGCGTAATGTGGCAAAACCGTGGCGCATCATTCTCACTCGACGCCGAACATTTGCTGGCGCTGGCCCCGGGCAAACAGCCGTTCCACACCTTGAATCCTGCTGCCGCGCGCCTGTATGACGGCCGCACCATGGTCTATGGCTCGATGGGCGGCGACGGTCAACCGCAAACGCAGGCGGCAGTGTTTATCCGTCACGTGATGCAGGGGAAATCGTTGCAGGAATCGATTAGCGGGCCACGCTGGCTGCTCGGACGCACTTGGGGGCAAAGTTCAGATTCATTAAAACTCGAAAGCCGTTTCAGCCACGCCACGCTGGCAGGTTTGCGTCAACGTGGTCACGAGGTCGAAATGCTGCCGGAATTCAGCGAGGCGGTAGGTCACGCGGGCGCGATTGTCCGTCACACCAACGGTATGTTTGAAGGCGCGTCAGACCCTCGCAGCAACGGCAGCGCGGCCGGTTTTTAATCCGTAGCCAATCGTACCCAATCCGTACCTAATCCGTACCTGATTACGTCATCAGAAAAGAACATAAGACAGCAATGAAAGGAGACATCATGAAAACCCCCTCTTCTAAATCGGCGACGCCGACAGCCGATTGGGCAGCCTACGTCACTCAAATGGAAGCCGTGTTGGCGCTGGATCTCGACGACGCGCGCCGTCAAGAGTTGCTGACCCAATTTACCCGCATCGCGCAGATGGCGCAGCCGTTGATGGATTTGCCGCTCGATTCACGCCTTGAAGTTGCGGGAGTATATCGCGCATGAAATCTTTAGCTCAGGCCAGCATTCACGACATTCAGCAGGCATTAAAAAGCGGCGATATTTCGGCGCAGGAAATCGCCCGGCAGACGCTGGAAAATATCGACAAGGCTAACCCGTCGGTCAATGCCTACACGCACGTCACGCACGAGCGAATGCTGAGCGAAGCGGAAAAAATCGATAAACTGCGGGCCAGCGGCGCGGCCCTGCCGCCTCTCGCGGCGGTGCCTTACGCGGTGAAAAATCTTATCGATGTCACCGGCGAAGTGACCTTGGCGGGCGCCAGCCTTAACAGCAGTAATCCGGTTGCCAAACAGGATGCCTTTGTCGTCTCGCGCCTGACCGAACAAGGCGCGCTGCTCTCCGGCATGCTCAACATGGATGCCTACGCCTACGGTTTCACCACTGAAAACAGCCATTACGGCGCGACGCGAAATCCGCGCGACCTCTCTCGAATCGCAGGCGGATCGTCGGGCGGATCGGCCGCTGCCGTGGCTGCCGGTTTAGTGCAATTTACTTTAGGCAGCGATACCAACGGCTCGATTCGCGTGCCTTCTTCGCTCAGCGGCATTCTCGGCTTGAAACCGACCTTTGGCCGAATTTCGCGCCATGGCAGCCAGCCGTTTATCGCCAGCCTCGATCATTTAGGGCCGATGGCGCGCAGCAGCAGCGACCTGTCGCTGGTCTATGACGCGCTGCAAGGAACAGATCCGGCCGATAATTTTCAAGCCGACAAGCCGACGCGCATGACATTTTCCGAGCTGTCGCGCGGGCAGGAAGGGCTGCGCACGGCGGTACTCGGCGGATTTTTCAATACCTGGTGCGACGATAATGCCAAAGCGGCGGTGAAAAGAGTCGCGCAGGCGCTCGAGGCGCAGGATGAAGTCGAGATGCCGCAGGCTGAACTGGCGCGTTCGGCGGCGTTTATTATTACGGCGTCGGAAGGCGGCAACCAGTATCTGCCGCTGTTGCGCACGATTCCCGAGCAGTTTGAGCCGCTGTCGCGCGAGCGTTTGCTGGCCGGCGCGATGATTCCGGCGGCGTGGTATGTGCAGGCGCAGCGTTTCCGCCAGCAATTTCAGCAGCAGGTGTTGCCGATGTTCGAGCATTGGGACATTCTGATCGCCCCTTCCACGCCATGTCCGGCGACCCTGATTGGTCAAGAAACCATTGATATCAATGGCGTTGCGTTGCCAACCCGCGCCAGCATGGGCATGCTGAGTCAGCCGATTTCGTTCCTCGGCACGCCGGTGGTTTCTGTGCCGTTAACTACGGCCAACGGTTTGCCAATCGGCCTGCAATTGATTGCACCGCCGTGGCGTGAAGATTTGTGCCTGCGCGCGGCGTGGGCGTTGGAACAGCAGGGGATCGTCAGCGTCAGCAGCTCGCCGATTGTCTGACAGAAACGTTTGAACGAACCTAAGCGTTTAAACGAACCTAAACGTTTGAACACATAGACTAAAGTTAAAAGATTAAAAGTTAACGCACTATTAGCCGTTAGCGAACAACCGAGATAATCATGAAAAGTGAACATATTGATCGCCCTGCTATTTTGGCCGAGGTTAACGCAGCGTTCTATCGTTATGAAAAGGCGTTAATTACCAACGACACTGTGGTACTCGACGAGCTGTTTTGGCACGACCCGCGTACCGTTCGCTATGGCGCGAGTGAGAATCTGTACGGCATTGAAGAGATCCGCGAGTTTCGCGCCTCGCGCCCGTCGCAGGGTTTGGATCGCGCCTTGCAGAATACGGTGATCACCACGTTTGGCGATGACATGGCGGTTGCCAGCACGGAGTTTACGCGCGAAGGCAGCGACAAGATCGGTCGTCAGATGCAGACGTGGGTGAAGATGCCGAGTGGCTGGAGGATAGTGGCAGCACAAGTTAGTTTGATGGTTTGACCGATCCATTTCGGTTTTAGATTTGGAATCTAAAGGCAATTTTCTTAGGTCAAAATCTTTTGGGTCAAAGTCTTTTGGGTCAAAATCTTTTGGGTCAAGGTCTTTGAATTCAACTGCATGCGCTTCGCTTACTGGGCGCTGGCCCAGACCAGGCAGAAGGTGCTTTAACGAGCACCCTCTGCACTCCCGCGTTTTTCTTCCACAGCTGCAACTTGAGGACTAAATCCGTAGATCTTTCCAGTTGCCACAGCGAGTGGCGTTGGTCGCGGTGCTTCGCACTCCCTTCATTACGTTCGCAAGCCAAAAACGTCTTGCTCGACTCCATTCCGCGCCGCCCTGAGGCCGCCAATTACAACACTTAAAGTAAGGGCGGATACTCTTGGGCGGTCAAGGGCCGATCCTTCAACCCTTCAACCCTTCAACCCTTCAACCCTTCAACCCTTCAACCCTTCAACCCTTCAACCCTTCAACCCTTCAACCCTTCAACCTAAAATTTATTGTTTATTGAGAAGACTTAAAGTTAAAAACTTTTATTTACCTAATTTTCATACTGATAATCAACTGAGTTTTTCCTGATTTTTATCCGATGTTGCTGATTCTTCAAACAAAGGTTGAGCGAGCGGCCCCTGACCGCTTAAAAGTATCCGTTTTCTCTTGTTGAGCTGTAATTGGCGGGATCAGGGCGGCGCTGAATGGAGTGATTTGAGACGTGTTTGGCTCAAATCCGTAATGAAGGGATGGCGAAGCCGCGCGACCTACGCCACGCGCGGGAATTTCTGGAAAGATCTCCCTTTGTAGTCCTCAAGTTGCAGCTGTGGAAAAAAAAGCGTGGGATTCTCAAGGGTGTTCGCTTTGGAACATCCTTGAGGCGGTCTGCGCCGCCGCGCAGTAAGCGAAGCGCATGCTTTTGATTTTGATTTTGATTTTAAAGAAATTGAATCTAAAGATTTTGACCTAAGAAAATTGCCTTTAGATTCCAAATCTAAGATCAGGAGCTTGGGTGCTCCCGCACCCAGTGTTCCGCTATATCCTGCCGTTTGCAGATCCACACCTGCTCGTGTGACTGAACATAATCCAAAAACCGCTGCAATGCGCGGAAACGCCCCGGGCGGCCCAAAATCCGGCAGTGCATGCCTATCGACATCATCTTCGGTGAGGTTTCTCCCTCGGCATACAACACGTCGAAACTGTCTTTGAGATACGTGTAAAACTGCTCCCCCGTGTTGAAACCCTGCGGCGAAGCGAAACGCATGTCATTGGTTTCAAGGGTGTAAGGGATAACGAGATGCTGCTTAACCTCGCCGGAATCGAGGGTGACAGGCGTCCAGAAAGGCAGATCGTCGCCGTAGTAATCGCTGTCATACTGGAAACCGCCGTGTTCGGCCACCAGCTTGCGGGTGTTGGGGCTGTCGCGGCCGGTGTACCAGCCAAGAGGCTTGTTGCCGAACAGGTCGCCGAGAATGGCGACGGCTTTGCGCATGTGTTCCGCCTCTTCGGCTTCGCTCATGTCTTGATAATGAATCCAGCGCCAGCCGTGGCTCACGACATCGTAATCGGCCTGCTTGATCGCTTCCACCACCTCGGGATTACGCGCCAGCGCCATGGCAACACCAAACACGGTTAACGGTAATTCGCGTTTTTGGAACTCCTGATGAATACGCCAGAAACCGGCGCGCGAGCCGTATTCATACAGCGAATCCATCGACATGTGGCGATCGGGAAAGCTTGCCGCGCCAATAATATCAGAGAGAAACTGCTCGGAACCCGCGTCGCCGTGCAGCACGTTATTCTCGCCACCTTCTTCATAATTAAGCACAAACTGCACGGCTATCCGCGCGTTATTCGGCCAGTTGGCGTGAGGCGGACGACCGGCGTAGCCAATCAGGTCGCGTGGATAATCGCGGGTAAAGCCGTAATCAATATCAGACATAAGGTTCTCTGCTCATCGCGGGTTGTTTGGTTTTTTAAACTTTTCAGGAACAAGATTAGCTATTTAAGTCTTTGAGACGTCCAGACAGCGGTTTGGCCAGCGGATAATCGAGGTCGCCAAATTTGCTGGTGGTTAAACGTAAGGCGTGCAGCGATTCGATCAGTTTTACTGCGGCGCTCACGCCGTCAATCACCGGAATACTAAGCTCAAGCGTCAGCTCCTGTGCCAAATCGGCCATGCCGCCACAGCCGAGCACGATGGCGCCGCTGCCGTCCTGCTGTTTGGACTTGATGCACTGCTCGCGTACTTTTTGCTGCGCCAAGCCGCTGCCGTCGTCGAGAGAAAGCACGGGCAGGTCGATGGCGTGCAGCGCGGCGCAGTGGCGATCAAAACCGTATTGATGCAATAAATGACGGGCGATCGTCAGCGTACGGGGCAAGGTAGTGACGATGGAAAAACGCGTCGCCACCAGCGTCGCCATGTGCATCGCGGCTTCGGCAATGCCCACCACCGGCGCGCGGGCCAACTCTCTCGCCGCCAATAAACCCGGATCGCCGAAACAGGCAATAATGTGTCCATCGACGCCGGCTTCGCGCCCGACTTTTACCTGCTGCAAAACGCCTAGCGTGGCGATTGCCTCATCAAAATGCCCTTCTATCGACGGCGCGCCCTCTTCGGGACACACTGCCACAATTTCCGTTCCCGGCGAGGCGACCTGACGCGCGGTTGCGGCCATGACTTCGGTCATGCCGAGGCTGGTATTGGGATTAATTAATTGTATACACAGCGGCGAAGACATCAGTGAGTTTCCTTATCTTTGGCGGGTTGCAGCGCCACGCCGGAAAACAGCTGGCTGAAATCGGGGGTCGGGCCTTCGCTGCTCTCGAAACGCAGGCTGGCGACGATAGTGTCAAAATGGTGCGCCATTTTTTCGGCCAGCGCGGCGGCGTCACGTTTTTTAAGCAGCGCGAGCAGTTCGTCGTGATCGTTACAGCGGCAACCCTGCTGCCACGGCGCGCCCCAGGCGGCAATCGCCAGCGAGGAACGCAGCGTGAGCTGCGAAACCGTTTCGGTCAGCACTTTATTACCGGAAATGGCCTGCAACTGAACGTGGAACGCGGCTGAAAGACGGATCGCCGCGGTGCCGTCACGATCTTCATGGGCGCGCTGCTCTTCAAGCAGGATCTTTTTCATCGCGGCAAGATGGGTGGACTGGCAGTGCGCTACCACTTCCGTCATGTTGGCGCATTCCAGCAGCTTGCGGGTGGTGAATACGCTGCGTGACTCTTCTTCGTCTGGCGTGGTGACGTGCGCACCGCGTTTGGGCAACAGCGTGACTAATTGCACTGCGGCGAGGCGTTGCAACACGCGGCGGATGCCGGTTCGGCTGACGGAAAATGCCTCGGCCAACGCTTCTTCAGGCAATTTATTACCGGGCAAAAGCTTGTGTTCGACGATGGATCTTACCAATGCGTTGTAGATGTGGTCGTCCTTATCCTCAGTAAAATAAGCCGTATTCAGGCCGTTCCAGCTGGTCATCTTGACTACTCCGTATACCGAACAGATAACTTATCGTATACATGAAATTATTTTTTTGTATACAAAAAATGAAATTTGGCCTAATTCCTGCAACCCGATTTGGGTGATGTGAATTTAACTGATTTTTTTGGATTACCGATTGCCGGTTTCCCACTTATCAAATTGTTCTTTATGACAGGAGCACGATTTATGCCAAAACAGAATAATACCTCTGAACAGAGCGCAGGCATCATCAAGCCGCACTACAGCCCAAGGCTCTGCAATGACGATTTGGCGCCAACGCGCGACCAGAATTGGAGTTGGTACAATATTTTCTCGTTCTGGATGTCGGACGTGCACAGCATGGGCGGTTACGTGGTGGCCGCGAGCTTCTTCACGCTCGGGCTGGCGAGCTGGCAGGTGCTGATTTGTCTGCTGTGCGGCATTTGCATCGTGCAACTGTGTGCCAATCTGGTGGCGAAACCGAGCCAGCAGGCGGGCGTGCCGTATGCCGTTATCTGCCGTCAGGCGTTTGGCGTGTTCGGGGCGAATATTCCGGCGGTGATCCGCGGGCTGATTGCCTTTGCATGGTACGGCATTCAAACCTATCTGGCCGCCAGCGCGCTGATGCTGGTGATGCTGAAGTTTTTCCCGTCGCTGAATCCGCTGACCGTGCCGCATTGGCTGGGTCTGTCGGCGCTCGGCTGGATCTGCTTTGGCGTGATGTGGGTGCTGCAGGCAATCGTGTTCTGGAACGGCATGGCGGCGATTAAGCGTTTTATCGATGTTGCAGGTCCGGCGGTTTACGTGGTCATGCTGGCGCTGGCAGGCTGGATTGTGTACAAAACCGGCTTCAGCAACATCTCTTTCACGCTGGGCAGCAAGACGCTGACCGTGGGACAGCAAACGTGGGAGATGATTACCGCAACCGCGCTGGTCGTTTCCTACTTCTCCGGCCCGCTGCTGAACTTTGGTGACTTCTCGCGTTACGGTAAAAGCATGAGCGAAATCCGTCGTGGTAATCGCTGGGGCCTGCCGTTTAACTTCCTGCTGTTTTCCATCGTCACTGTGGTGATTGTTTCGGGTACGCAATCGCTGTTTGGCACCATGATTACCGATCCTATCGAAACCGTAAGCCGCGTAGGCAGCAGCGTTGCCGTCGCATTGGGCTTGCTGACGATGATTATCGCCACCATCGGCATCAACATTGTGGCTAACTTCGTCTCACCGGCCTTTGACTTCTCCAACTGCTCACCGCAAAAAATCAGCTTCCGCACGGGCGGGATGATTGCGGCAGTAGGTTCCGTGCTATTAACGCCGTGGAACCTGTTCCAGTCGCCGGAGCTGATTCACTACACGCTCGACGTTTTGGGTGCGTTTATCGGGCCACTGTTTGGGATTCTACTGGTGGATTACTATCTGATTAAACGCGGACAGCTGGACGTTGACGCGCTGTTTAACGCGACGCCGTCGGGCCGCTATTGGTATCGCAACGGTTTCAACCCGAAAGCCATCGGTTCGTTGATTCCTGCGGTGGTGATTGGTTTGGTCATCAGCTTTACGCCAAGCCTGCACGCGGTGGCCAACTTTAGCTGGTTTATCGGTGCTTTCCTGTCGGGCGGCTTCTATCGCGTTATTGCCCGTCACGATCGCGTGGCCGATCACTCCCTGGATTTCGTCAAAGCCGAGTTGGGTAAAGAATGAGTTTTGAAGCTTTCTTTTTGAAAGTGAAAAGTTTGGAAGTAAAAAGTTTGAAAGTGAAAAGTTTGGAAGCAAATAAATAGAAGGGAGTAAAAACAGCGAAGCCCTGAATCATTGCTGATTCAGGGCTTCTGAATGTGGCGGAACGGACGGGGCTCGAACCCGCGACCCCCTGCGTGACAGGCAGGTATTCTAACCAACTGAACTACCGCTCCACTTTACTGCTGTTTACTGCTGTTCCGTGTCACTGGAACGAGGCGAATATTACGGTTGGACGTGAGTTCCGTCAATCTCTTTTCTGCCAGAAAAATCTGATTGCTCAGTATTTCCGCAGCCTGCTTAAATTGACGTCACAAACGCGTTACTTTCTATTCAATTAACAGTCAGCAACCAGCAACTAACACCCCATCTAGCCAACCAACGTATTCACTATTCGCTTATCGGCCTATTCGCTGGCTGGCTCTTCAGGACGCCACAGACAGCTGCCGCCCTTTTTCATCACTAAATCCAGTCGTGATTCATGCGCGGTCAACTCTTCATCGCTGGCAAGCAACACTTTCAAACCCGACGCCGGACGCAAAATACGCTGGATATCCTGCCCGTCCGCGCCGGTATTCTGTTCGCCTTCGTGCGAGAATTTAATGATAGTCTGCCCGCCGGTCATCATCAGATAGACTTCGGCCAGGATCTCGGAGTCAAGCAAGGCGCCGTGCAGCGTTCGCTTACTGTTGTCTATCAGATAGCGATCGCTCAGCGCGTCAAGGTTGTTGCGCTTGCCGGGAAACAGCTTGCGCGCCATGAACAGGCTGTCGGTTATCTTGCAGAATGTCTCGGTTTTGGGAATATCGCGGCCAAGCATGCCGAACTCGTAATCCATAAAGCCGATGTCAAAGTTCGCATTATGGATGACCAGCTCGCCGCCGCGAATAAACTCGAGGAACTCGTCGGCGATGTCGCCAAAGGTCGGCTTGTCGGCAAGAAACTCGTCGCTGATGCCGTGTACGTTAAAGGCTTCAGGATCGATCAGGCGATCGGGCTTGAGATAGACGTGGAAATTGCGACCGGTCAGACGGCGGTTGATCACCTCGACGGCGCCAATTTCAATAATGCGGTGCCCTTCATAATGGACACCCAGCTTGTTCATACCGGTGGTTTCGGTATCGAGAACAATCTGTCGGGTTGGAGTAGTTAGCATATTGCAGTGCTCATAGCGCTCGTTTATGTCAGACTTGGCTTTTACATTCTGATGGAAGAGTCTACCAGAGATGCGCAAACAGGTAGAAATTTTCACCGACGGATCTTGCCTTGGCAATCCGGGACCCGGTGGTTACGGCGCAATTTTGCGCTACAAAGAGCATGAAAAACCGTTCAGCGCGGGTTATCGGCTGACGACAAATAATCGAATGGAACTGATGGCCGCCATCGTGTCGCTCGAAGCGCTGACTACGCCCTGCGACGTGACGCTAAGCACCGACAGCCAGTATGTGCGTCAGGGGATCACGATGTGGATCCACAACTGGAAAAAGCGCGGCTGGAAAACGGCCGACAAAAAACCGGTGAAAAACGTCGACTTATGGCAGCGCCTCGACGCCGCGATTCAGACTCACACGCTGAACTGGCTGTGGGTGAAAGGCCACGCCGGACACCCTGAAAACGAACGTTGTGACGAACTGGCGCGCGTTGCGGCGGGTAATCCAACGCTCGAAGATGTGGGTTACGAGCCGACAAAGTAACGCCGTCTATCGCGCACGGTGCTTTTGCTGAAAGCTTTTTGGTTAACGCTTTTTGCTAAACGTTTTTCACGTATAAAAACAGGGCCGTGCGCGCTATTACTTTTTCAAACTTCTTTTATCGTCGCCTATTTGCGGCGATCGTCGTCGTGTTCTTCGCGATAACTCTTGCTGGCTCCCACCGTTTGCGTTAGCGATTGTCGTCGGGCATGGACCTTTTTAGCCGTCGGAAGCAGCGGCAGCGTTCTTTTACGCGCAACAATCACCGTCATACATCCTAGCGCCGGCAGGTGATCGCCGAGCAGACGCCCGCCGTGCCGATGCCAAGGCAGCACCTGAAACCGCGATTTAAACATCACCTCGTAATTGAGCAGGCTAAGCCAGTCGATAAGCCGCGTCTGACTAAACATCCGGCTGGCAAAAGGCTGGCGTTTGCGCAAAAAAGGCAGGCACTTTCCCATTCCGAGCAGGCTGAAAGGGGTAAATCCGCTGATAACGAGCCAGCCATCATCAATTAAAACCCGGTCGACCTCGCGCAAAATACGGTGCGGATCGGTGGCGTAATTCAGGGTATGACACAGCAGGCAGGCATCTACCGACTTCTGCTCGAAGGGTAAATAATACGGGTCGCCGCGCACCTGCAGGTTGTTGCCTTCGGGCGCAACG
Organism: Rouxiella sp. T17; assembly: GCF_036663475.1. Taxonomy (NCBI): domain Bacteria; kingdom Pseudomonadati; phylum Pseudomonadota; class Gammaproteobacteria; order Enterobacterales; family Yersiniaceae; genus Rouxiella; species Rouxiella sp. T17. The sequence continues at coordinate 79,646 of NZ_JAWUEA010000033.1, forward strand.
TTGACCTGATGCGAGATAGGACAGGCCTCGCTGTTGATTTCGGCACTTAAATTGCCCACTTTTAATAGATGAAAACCGTACAACTTGCTCCACCAGGGTTGCAGTTGTCGTTCAAGCGCGGCACGGTAGTACTCACCACGGGGAATTTCATCCCAGGATGAAGGCACCACCAGCATTTTGCGAATATGTGCTGACTTCATAATTTGTATTCAACTTTCAGGTGTTTGCCCAACAGGAGTTTGTCATGAATCTTATCAGTATTCCGGCCTTGCAGGACAATTACATTTGGTTGCTTGATGACCAGAAAGGTCACTGTGTGATCGTCGATCCGGGTGAAGCGCAGCCCGTTCTCGATGCCTTGACCGATCGGAATTTAACGCCTACGGCAATCATGTTGACTCATCATCATGGCGATCACGTTGACGGCGTACGGGCAATTATTAAGCAATTTCCTGCTGTAAAAGTGTACGGCCCTGAAGAAACTTCGAGCAAGGGCGCTCAGATAATTCTTAAAAGTGGCGATCAGGTCGAAATCGGTGGGGTAAAGTGGTCTGTTTTTGCTACGCCCGGACACACTTTAGGTCACATTTCATACTATAGCGCGCCTTACCTTTTTTGTGGCGATACGATGTTTTCGGCGGGTTGCGGTCGGCTGTTTGAAGGCACGCCCGAGCAAATGTACCAATCGTTTCAACGCCTAGCGGAACTTCCTGACGATACGCTTGTCTGCTGCGCGCATGAATATACAGTCTCAAATCTTAAGTTTGCACGCTCGATTCTACCGGACGATTCCGATATCGCGGCACATGAACAAACCGTTCTGGATAAGCGCAAAAACGGACAATCATCCCTGCCTACAACCCTCGGTTTAGAACGTAAAATCAACCTTTTCTTACGCTGTGATGACGTTGATTTACATAACAATTTAAACGTTAACACAACCATTACACCTGACTGGCAGGTTTTTGCCCGTTTACGTCAACTCAAGGATAGCTTCTGAAGCTTTTAGTTGTCTTTTTTGGCAAGGCAAAGTAGTATTGCTCGTCTTTTAAGCAACTATGACACACACATGAAGGCTAAAGCGATTATCTTCGCCTCCTTGCTGTTAGTGGGTTGCCAGGCGTCCAGGCAGGACGTCAAGGTGCCAGTACAACATGCACAGAGTTTGTCTTCGGCAAGTCAAAGTGAAGCAGGAGAGTACACAGAGGATGGCACTACGCCGTCATCGCAGTGGTTGGGCAGCAATGACCCCAATGCGCAAAAAAATCTGTGGAACTTCATTGGCGACGAGCTGAAGATGAAGGTTCCGGATAATCCCCGGATCCGTGAGCAAAAAGTAAAATATTTAAAACAGAAGAGCTATCTCCACGATGTAACATTACGGGCAGAGCCGTACATGTACTGGATCACCGAGCAGATTAAGAAACGCAATATGCCGATGGAACTAGTACTGCTACCCATAGTGGAGAGCGCTTTTGATCCGAAAGCAACGTCATCGGCTAATGCCGCTGGGTTATGGCAGATTGTGCCAAGTACGGGTCGCAACTATGGTTTGAAGCAAAATCAGTGGTATGACGGTCGCCGCGATGTTGTGGCATCGACAACTGCTGCGCTTGATATGATGCAAAGCCTGAACAAGATGTTTGGCGGTGACTGGTTGTTGACGGTCGCGGCTTATAACAGCGGTGAAGGTCGCGTGATGCAGGCGATAAAACAGAATAAACGTAAAGGTCGACCGACAGATTTCTGGTCATTGGCGCTTCCTCGCGAGACGTCGATTTATGTCCCGAAAATGTTAGCCCTGAGCGATATTCTTAAGCATAGTCAAAAATACGGGATTAGCTTACCGAAACCTGACGAAGATCGTGCCTTGGCGCGTGTCGAAGTGGGTCAACAGATGCAGTTAACTCAGGCGGCTGAGATGGCGGGCATGTCAGTGACTAAGCTGAAATCCTTTAATACCGGTTACAAACGTAATGTCACGGCGCCTAACGGCCCACATTACATTGTGTTGCCAAAGGCGCATGCCGACCAGCTCAAAGACTCACTGGCTGATGGAGACATCACCGCAGTGCAGGAAACGCGACTGGCCAGCAACAGCACGTCTGGTTCAGCTTCCTACAAGGTTCGCTCCGGCGACAGCCTCGGTGGAATTGCAGCCAAACTGAATGTGAAGTCTAGTGATTTACAGCGTTGGAACAATTTACGCTCGGCAAGCGTGCTAAAAGTTGGGCAAACACTGCAAGTGGCAGACAACGGCGCAAGCGGTAGCAACAGTGGCAGCATTACGTACAAGGTACGCAGAGGCGATTCCCTCTCGAGTATTGCCAAGAACAACGGCGTGAACATCAAAGATGTGATGCGCTGGAATTCAGGCCTCGACGGTTTGCAGCCAGGCGAGAAGCTGACACTTTATGTGAACGGCAAGCAAAGTCCAGACAGCTAGGACTCAGCTCATTTCCCGTCTTGTTACCTGTTAACGTGACATGAGAGAAAAGCACCTTCGGGTGCTTTTTTTTTGCTTTTAATCGGGCCGTTCTTACGCGGTTAGAGATCGATACCTTCTGGCGGTTTTTGAGCTAAAAACTCTACCAGCAAAGGATTGTGATCGGAGGCGCGGGTTTCCAGCACCTTGGCGTCGGTCACGCTTAATCCGCGATAAAAGATGAAATCCAGCGGGCGACCAAAAGCCTTGCGGCGCAGGTCGGAAGGGAAACGCACTTCCTGAAGCGAGACATTACGCGAGAAGCTGTACAACGCGTGAATTCGCTGGCGGCTCCAGGCGTTAAAATCTCCGGCCATCACCACCGGCCCTTTGTGGTTGGCGATTTGTTCGCTGATCGGATCAAGCTGCTTGCTGTAAACATCCACGCCGAGGCTGAAATTGACGGCGTGAATATTCACCACCATCAAAAGACGACCATCCAGCAGCGGATAAACCGTCACCAGCGCAGATTTGGACAGGCGAAGTAAAGGCTCACGCTCGCGCAGCGGGCAGCAATAGACCGGATGCGCGGCGGCCAGCGTCATGACGCCGGAAGGATGCTGCGGCAGATCAAAGGCCGGAACCTGATCGGCAGCCAGATAGTTGGAGGTAGCAAAGCGAATCAGCTCGGGCGTGGTTTGTGCTTCCTGCAATAAAACCAGCTGAGCATCTTTGCCAAAACTTTGCAGTACAGAAAGCCAGTCAGCGCGCTGCTGCTTGAAGATATTCCATACCATGACGCGTAAAATATTCGAATTGGGCAGTGCAGCTCCCGGTGGCAGATCGGGTCCGAGATGTGCTAACACACCCGGGAAAATTTGCTCGACCGGTTGACCTGCAACATACCTCATTGCATACGTTTTTTTCGGCACACTGTTAACCCATTCTACCCAGCATTTTTCCACGAGACCGAATGCTGGCGATATTCATCGTGAATCTGCTGTGCGGAAAAATTTCCCTTCAGCGGTATCTTCCAGTATACGCCGCCGTTGCCGAACACCCAATGTGTTTACATTGGTATACAACGTTCAACCTAATTTCACGATTATTCTCAATAAATTCAGTCAAACTATTAACGGCATTGAATCTTATCGAAACTCAAGCTCATCAGTTTAGTCGCTGGCTGCGTTGGGGATCCCTATGGTTAAATGTTTCAATCGCCATGTTTGAAAAAGAATAGTTGAAAGTTATTTTTGCTGGAGAAGCAATAATGAAAGCAACGTCGGACGAATTGCTGGTGTTTGTAACGGTGGTTGAAAGCGGCAGTTTTAGTCGCGCTGCCGAGCAGCTCGGGCAGGACAATTCGGTAGTCAGTCGAAGCGTTAAACGACTGGAACAGAAGCTGAATATTCAGCTGCTCAATCGTACCACCCGACAAATCAGCCTCACGCAGGAAGGCGAGCGCTATTTCGGGCGAGTACAAAAAATTCTTCAGGACATGACCGCCGCCGAAAATGACCTGCTTGAGAACCATAATGTGCCGCAAGGATTGCTGCGCGTCGATGCCGCGACGCCCGTCGTGCTGCATATTCTCACGCCGCTGGTGGCCGAGTTTTCAGAACGTTATCCTAAAATCAGCCTGTCGCTGTTCTCTTCGGAGAGCAATATCAATTTGATTGATCAGAAAGTTGACGTGGCGATTCGTATTGGCGCGCTGGAAGATTCCAGCCTGCGCGCCCGTGAATTGATGATGAGTTATCGCAGCGTGCTGGCCTCTCCGGCCTATCTACAGAAGTGGGGCACGCCGGAAACTGTCGATGATTTGGCGCGTCATCGCTGCATTGGATTTAATGAAGTGGTGGCATTAAACAAATGGCCGTTACTGTGTGCCGACGGCCAACAGTTAACGATTAAGCCTTTCGTCAGCGCAGGGAGTGGTGAAACGCTGCGCCAACTCTGCCTCGCGGGCAACGGCATCGCCTGTCTCTCCGATTTTATGTGCCGCAAAGATATTGAACGAGGCGACTTGGTTGAACTGTTAATTCCCGATGTGATGCGCATTGCGATGCCAATCCACGCCGTTTATTACAGCGATCAGGCCGTCAGCACGCGGATCCGCTGCTTTATCGATTTTCTCACTGAGAAGCTGGGGAAAACGGCCTAAATCTTGCGATCAGTTCTTCTAGCGTCGTTGCTGATAGCATTGCCAATCTTGCGGCGGTGCTTCTATTAATTGGTTGTTTTCCGAAGAAAAATTCCACAGCTGGATATCATTCACCTTTGCAGGCACGGCTAACGCCAAAAGAGCGTGGTGATTTACGGCGTGATAAAGCTGAAGATCTTGGTCTGGATTACTGAATTTCTTATTGCAGAGTGATGTGGTAGAAAACGTTCTCTGCTGCGGTTGCAGACTGACGTTTGCCATCGACCAAATTCCCTGCCCCTGCTGCTTGAGCAGCGCTTCCCGCTGACACCAGAGCTGCCAGAAAGCCGTCAGAGGATCGGCCTGCTTCTTCAACCACTGATTCTCTTCCGCACTAAAAAAAGCCTCAGCCAGCGCAGACGTGCCGCGTCGCGCACGAATAATTTCCACATCACAGCCGACCGGGCCTGCGTCGGAAACGGCCACCAGCAGTTGGTTCCCGCTATGGGCAAGATTGAAAAAAGGCAGCGCGTTATCGACAAACGCCGGTTTGCCGCCAGAATGAATTACGATAGCGGGAAGCGTTGCGCAGTCAAAGAGTTGCGACATTAATTCCGCCAGCAGCGCTCTGGCAGCCAAAAACGTGGCGGCCCGTTTTGCGCCCATTTGCTCGGCTTCGACCAATAACGCCGGTGATAAACGTCGAGTGTCTAATTCAGCTTGCAAGGTTGCCGTAGCGATCGCGGTGACTTTCTTCATTAAGGAGCTGCTTAAGTCATTTACGGCCAGCGACGGAAAACCAGCGAGGTATTAATGCCGCCAAAGGCAAAATTATTCGACTGGATAAATTCCGTGTCGATATGGCGCGCTTCACTCATCAAATAGTCGAGATCGCCGCACAGCGGATCAGGTTCGGACAGATTAATGGTCGGGAAGAAACGCTGCTCATTCATCATTTCCAACGACATCCAGGCCTCGAGCGCGCCACAGGCTCCCAAGGTGTGGCCGAAATAGCTTTTCAACGAAGAAATTGGCGTCTGATTGCCGAAGACTGCCGCCGTTGCCTGACTTTCGGCGATATCTCCGCGATCGGTGGCCGTGCCGTGGGCGTTGATATAACCAATTTCCGCCGCCGAAATACCGGCCTGTTGCAGCGATTTGGCGATGCAAATCTGCATGGTTTCGCGCTGCGGCTGGGTGATATGCGCCGCGTCGCAGTTAGTGGCAAAGCCGACGATTTCGCCATAGATTTTCGCGCCTCGCGCCTGCGCGTGATCTAATGATTCTAAAATCAGCGCGCCCGCGCCCTCGCCGATTACCAGTCCGTCGCGTTGTGTGTCGAAAGGCCGTGGCGAAAGTTCTGGCGTGTCATTTTGCTGGCTGGTGGCAAAAAGTGTATCAAATACAGCAGCCTCTGACGGACAGAGCTCTTCGGCACCTCCCGCCACCATCACCGTTTGATAGCCGTGTTTAATGGCTTCAAACGCATAACCGATTGCCTGACTGCCCGAGGTACAGGCGCTGGAAGTCGGAATAACGCGCCCTTTCAAACCGAAAAACAGCCCTGCATTGACCGCCGTGGTATGTGACATCATCTGCACGTAAGTCGTGCCTGTTATGTTGTTGGTGTGCTGCTCGGTAAGCATGGTGGCAAATTCGCTCACGGGTTTGGTACTGCCGGTCGACGAGCCAAAAGCGATGCCGGTTTCGCCATTGGTCAGCACCGGCGAACCGAGTAACCCGGCCTGTTCCAGCGCAAGTTCGGCCGCACGGGTTGAGAGCAGCGAGACGCGGCCCATCGAGCGGATGCGTTTGCGGGTGTAATGCTCCGGAAGCACAAAGTCGTCGATAGGGGCGCCTAAATGCGTGTTTAATCCTTGATAAATCAGCCATTCATCCATGTGGCGCACGGCATTTTTTCCGGCCTGCAAACGCGCTGAAACCTGTTCCCAGCTGTTGCCAAACGCAGTAACGCCTTTCATGCCGGTGATAACAACGCGCTGAATGCTCATACCATGCCCCCGTTAATCGAAATCACCTGTCGGGTGACGTAACCGGCAATGTCTGACATCAGATAGCTTGTCAAACCGGCGACTTCTTCCGCCGTGCCCATGCGTTTTAGCGGGATCATGCTCATTGCGGCGTCCAACGCGTGAGGTTCCATCTCCAGCATGCCGGTATCTACTAACCCCGGCGCGATACAGTTTACGGTGATTTTACGTTTGGCCAACTCAAGCGATAAGGCTTTGCAGGCGCCGATGATTCCGGCCTTGGCGGCGCTGTAATTTACCTGTCCGCGATTGCCGGTAATGCCCGAAACCGAAGAGAGGGCAATGATGCGGCCGCCCTGACGCAGGCCAATCATCGGCATGACGCACGGATGCAAAACGTTATAAAAGCTGTCGAGATTGGTGTGAATGACGCCGTCCCAATCGCTGTCGCTTAACGCCGGAAACGCGCCGTCACGGGTAATGCCCGCGTTATTGACCACGCCGTAATAGGCACCGTGCTGCTCGATATCGGCCTCGAGGATTTCGCGGCACTGTAAACGATCGCTAATATCAAAACAGATCGTTCTGGCGCTGCCGTCCTCCTGAAGGATCGACTGCACCGTGTTGTCGGCACCTTGTTGATCGCTGTGGTAATGCACCACTAGAGCAAATCCGTCTTTCGCCAATTGCAGCGCGATGGCCCGACCGATCCCTTTGCTGGCACCGGTGACTAATACTGAACGTGTCATGTTGCTGACCCTTGAAGTGGTGTTTCTTGGCGTGGTTTTTTTAAAAACAGCGTTTGCAGCTCTTCGGCGTCAGGCTGATAAGTATTTAACCCAGCCTGTGCAACAGATTTACTTTCTGGATTACCTCGTTGATTCATTGAGATAGTGCACTCAAAGCTTGCCAGCTTCTCATCTTGAAGCAGCATGCTGGCGCTCACCGTCAGCAAGGCGTCGGCTGGAAATGTTGGCAGACTGCATTTCAACCCGCGTCCGCCGAGTAACATCCCCAGGCGCGGCGCGCTGCCACCTTGACTGGCGTGCCAGCCACTCCAGACGCCAATCGTCTGCGCCATCAGTTCAAGTGCAAACCACGAAGGTAATCGCCCTTGTTCATCTAAAAATGGTGCCAACACGCCCTCTTTTGACACCCGTACCTGACAACGCGCCGCGTGTTCTTCTACCTCAAGCACCTGTTCAAGCATCACCATTGGCGCGGCGTGCGGCAAATAACATTCTGCGGCTAAATATTTCATCGCGGTTCTCCCAGCAAAATACTGGCGTTATTGCCGCCAAAGGCAAAAGAGTTCGACAGAATAGTCGCTTTTGTCAGCCGTTGAGGCTGGGTTATCAGGCCAATATCTGCCAGTGAAGCATCGACTTTAGAGCTCGAAAAATCTTGTGGCGGCAGCGGAAGATTGCGGGTCAAAATTAGCCAGCCGAGTGCGGCCTCGGTAGCGCCCGCTGCGCCCAACGTGTGACCCGTCAAATGCTTAGTTGAACTGCACGGCACGTGATTGCCGAACATTCTTTGAATAACCTGCCCTTCGACCCGATCGTTTTGCTCCGTCGCCGTGCCGTGAAGATTGATATAGCCGAGATCGTCGCGGCTCATGCCCGCCTGCTCAAGCGCCATCATCATCGCCCGTTCCGCTCCTTCGCCCTGCGGATGCGGCGCCGACATGTGCCAGGCGTCGGATGACTCGCCTACCCCGAGCAGCGCCACCTGCGCGGGTTCTCGCGTCAGTAATATCAGCGCTGCACCTTCGCCAATATTAATGCCGTCTCTTTCGGCGGCGAACGGCGTGCAGCGTCCTTCGGAGAGCGCCTCCAGACTGGCAAAGCCGTTAATCGGCATCCGGCAAAGGCTATCTGCGCCGCCCACCAGCGCTACGTCTGCCAGACCGGCCGCTATCAGCCGCTGCCCGCTGATAATGGCTCGCGCACTGGAAGAGCAGGCCGTGGACAGGGTATAGGCCACGCCATTCAGGTCCAGCAGTTTGCGCAGAAATTGCGAGGGGTCGCCCAACTCTTGCTGTTGATAGTGATATTCGCTTGGCAACGCGCCCGTTCGCTGGCTAGATAGCACCGCGTCTTCGCCTTCGGCAATTCCGGAGGTGCTGGTGCCCATAATCACCGCCACGCGGCTTTTACCATACTGAGCAATGGCGCGATCAACGTCTGGCCGAATTTGTTGCAACGCGGCCATCAGCAGCTGGTTGTTACGGCTGCGATGAGGCGCGAGAGAGGCGGGAATAGACGGCAGCGGCGAAAGGACTTGTCCGAGCCACAGCGGTTTTTTACTGGTCAGCCAGGCGTCCTGTAATTGCATGCCCGGCGAACGGCCTGCGACCAGATTATCGGCTATTTCGTCCAGCTCGCCACCCAACGCGTTGACCATGCCAACGGCGGAAAAATAGATCACGCATCACCTCCGACGTTCTGGATAGTGATGTGATAGTGGAACGCGAACTGCGTAATCGACACCGGCTGGCGCTTGCCCTGCTGCATCTGGTATTCGATTCGACTAACCGGCTGGCCCGTGGCGTCTGCCAGCACGCGGGTGGTGCCGTTATCGACCAGCGTCCAACCCGCAGGTAACAGCGGCTGCCAGCGGTTTATTGGCCAATAGCTCAGCATAATATCGGCAAGGACCTGATTAGCGGGCGGCAGTTGCGCAATTTTGATCGCCTGCTCGGTATGAATACCCTGCTTGTTGTAAACCACTTTAAACAGGCGAATGCCGAGCGGAGAAAGTCCTGCCAGCTGCAGGCTTTGGCCGTCGGCGTTTAAAAGCACCAGCATCGACTGCTGTTTGCCATCGACGGTGCCCGTCAACAGCTGCTGCTGGTCGAGCTTTTCATTTAACAAGGGAGCGGGTAATGCCACGCGAACTCCCGGCTTTAACCAGGCCTGCGGCAAGGCATCGGGTTGAGGAGCGGCTGCACAACCGGCAAGTGTCAGGCTGACAAGAAGCCACACGGCGCGAAAGGCGATCATTTTTTGTTCCTTTTATTCCGGCTTGGAAGTGTAAGAGGCGAGAGCAGGAAGGCGGTAAAAATGCCGCTGCTCAGCACAATGCCAAAACTGCTGATAGCCTGAGTCGAACTGAAAACCAGCATCCCAAAAGTTAATTGGGTGGTCACCACCGCCATAAAAATGGCAAACATCGAAGTCGTGGGTGTGCCATGCGGATTGGTGAAAAACAGGGTGTAATTGATACCAATGCCCAACACCAGAATCAGCGCCAGCATTGAGAAAAGATTGAGGCTGTGCCCGCTAAAGCCAAGCGCCGCAAGGCCCATCGCCAAAGATAACAGCGTGGGAACGCAGCAAACCAGTCCGTGAGGCCAGCGAAAACGCCACAGATAAATTGCGCAGATTACCCCTGCGGCGAGCAATAACAGCCATGAAAGCATGACGCGATACTGTTCGAACAGGCCGCTAAACTCTGTTTTGCGATCGATCCAGCCTACGCCTGTCATAGACTGCGCCAGCGTTTGCATCGCTGCGCCGTCTTTCACGCCGTTGACCGGCACCAGTGCGGCGCTGCGACCGTCGGCCATTGAGAGCCAAAGCAGTCGCCAGCCCTGACTGATGACGCTGTTTTGCCACGCAGCAGGCGTCACCCACTGCGTTGAAATATCGGCAGTTTTGACGTTTAGCCCGGCCTGTTGCAACTGAGCGGCCACCTCGGGCGCACGCTGGGCAAGTAAAGTAAGATCGGCCCGTTGCTGTTTTAGAGAAGGTAAACCGAGCAGCCGATAACTGCTGAGATTGCCCTCGGTTTTCGCCGCTCCAAGCTTCAGATGCAGCAATTCAAGGCGTTGCAAAGTCTGTTCGGCACTGTTGCCGTAAACCACCAGCCATTTCTGATCGTTGGACTGGCCGGTTAAGGCAGCGATCTGCTGTTCCTGTTTAAGCAGTGAAACAGGTAATGCCTGAAGTTGACCAATGTCATCGTTAACCTGTAAACGCGCCACGCCGACGGTTGCCAGAATCAGTACTACCAGCGGCAGGCCGATACGCAGCGGTTTTTTGCTTCGCCAGGCGTGCAGCCAACGCAGGATAAGCGTCAGGCCGGGCGTTGGGCCTACAGGCAAATATTTAGACAAATAGGGATACCAACAGATGACCGTGATGCAGGCGGCGCTCAGCCCCGCGGCGGCAAACACGGCCAACTGCTGCATTCCGGGGAATGGGGCAATCAAAAGCATTAAATAAGCGGCGACGGTGGTGAGCATCGCCATCGATAACGCAGGAAACAGCTTTTGCAGGCTTTGTAGCGGCGTTGACTGCTGCCCATGAACGCGGCGTTCGGTAAGAAAATAGAGCGTGTAATCCGCCGAAATGCCAACGATGCTGGTGCTCAATACCAGCGTCATGACGTGGATTTCGCCAAAGGCCAGCAGCGTCATGACGGTGCCCGAAAGCGCGCCAATAGCGATCGACAGAACGCTGAGCAGCATCGGCACGATAGAACGAAACATCAGTAAAATCAGGGCGAAAACGCCTAGAACAGAAGCCAGCCCAAGGGTGGAAATATCATGTTCGGCCTGCTGGCTGGCATAGTTGCTGTAAAAAACGGTGCCGCGCTCGAGCACCTGCGCGCCCGGCCAGCGGCTTTCGAAATGATTTTTTAGAGCATCGAGCTTGCCTACAATCTGCTTGCTGCTGGTGATGTCATAAGAAGAGGCGCGCAGCTCGGCGTGCAGCAGATACCAGCGTTGGCCCTCCGGGTCTTTCGCCATCAGCCAGCCGTTGTCCAGCGTCATGCCTGCGCCGTTTTGCTGCTGCGCCATTTGTGATGCGCGCACCAATAATAGCGGATCGCCAGCCAGCTCTTTACCACTGACACCGGCAAAGGCCGAATAGACCTGGCCCAGAATCCACTGCGACTGACTCTCGGCTCCGGCGGCAAGGCGTGCTCGGGTTGCGTCGTCGATTAAGGCGTTGCGATGAATATAGAAAAATTGGCCCCACTGCTGTTGCTGCGCCTCATCCATCGGGCCTTGCACCTGCTGCAATTCGGGTATCTGACGAAGCTGCGTGAGCCAATCGTTTAGCGCCAGCGCGCTGTTTTCATCGGCAGGTGGCTTGACCAGCCACATCAGCTGGCGATCGAGCCGCTGACTAAAAGCCGTCGTGAGATCGTCGGGCACGCTTGCCAGCTGCTGCTTGGGCAACAGTGCCAATACGCTGCTATTGATTTGGCTGCGTGGCAATAGCCAACACAGCGCAGCAATCAGCACAAGGCAGACGACCAACCAGCCAACGGCCAGCTGGCGGTGTCGGTTAGGAAGAAAAATGCTGCTTTTCGGCATCGGTTAGCGTCTTGGGTTCTGTGCGTTGATTGAAAAACTGAATTTGGGTGCTGTCGCCTTGCATATCGTCGATATTGATATGATTGAGAAAATCCTGACCGTCCAGCGTGATAGTTTTAAACAGCTTGTTTAGCGGCGAGGTGGTGGGCTTCAAAATCAGCACCCATTTCCCCTGCCCTTTATCGCTAAAATCTAGCGCAAAGTTCTGCGCCAGTGCGCGGTGATCGGCGTGGAACAGCGCGCTCAGCAGGCCGTTGAACTGGAACATCTGCGGATTATTTTGTGCGGTAACCACCTGCGGTGCCTGCCCGGCCATGGTTTGCACCATCCGGTTATTAGTGAGCAGAAGGCTCAACGCGAAGGGTTTTTGCTGCTGCCACCACAGCCCTTCTTCGCGGGAAATCAGTAAATTACCGCTAGAGTTGAGCTTTTGATCCATGCCGCTGACGGAGCGCTGCTGGATAAACTCGGCGCGTAAAACGGGCTGTTCACTGAAACGCTGCTGTAGAGAGTCAAGCGTAACGGCCTGCGCGCCGAGGCTAAACAGGGCAAGTAGACAGATTAAAAAATGCTTCACGGTTTCACTCCCATTTTCTCAAACAGTATTGGCGGCGAGACAAAGCACATCTCTTTGGATTCGATATGCACGGCGACCTGAAGAGTAAAGCCGCTGGTGGTGCGTTTGCCGCTCTGGGCATCAAAAATTTGATAATTGATCCGCAGGCGATTTTCAAATTCCACCAGTTCGGCCTGAACGATAATTTGCTGTTCAAAAGTGACCGGTCCGCTGTATTTCAGGCGAGTATCGACGATAGGCCAAACATAGCCGGACGCTTCCATTTGCCGATAGCCATAGTCGAACTGTTTAAGTAACGCTTCACGAGCCACTTCGAGGTAGCGAAAATAGTTACCGTGCCAGACAACGCCCATCGGATCGACGTCGTGAAAAGGCACGGTCATCTCGACGCGTATAGAAAAGCGTGGATCAGCTAAGCGTGGATCGGCTAAACGTGAATCTTTTTTCTCGGCCATAGCAGTCAAACTCTCTCTTTGGGGTCAGCATCGGGACGCTGCCAAAAATCGTAAAAATTGAACCAGTCGTGAGGTGCCAACAGGCTGTAATGTTCAAGCCGCTGGGCATAACGGTCGACAGCATTCTGTAAACATTGCTGTCGTGTTGCACGCGCAAGCAATAAAGGATCGGCAAAAGGCTCGAAATAGATGTTCAGCTTTCGATTTTGCATGATGCCGAACATCAGGAAAACTGGCACTCGCAACGCCGCCGCCAGTATAAATGGCCCCTGCGGAAAGGCTGCCGGCTCCCCGAGAAAATCGCTGTAAATCACGCGCTGCTTTTCGGTTAGCGGCAGATTGTCGGTTGGTGGCAGCTTGCTCGTTTGAGTCGAGGTACGCTGATAACCATTGGCGGAGGTGCGATCGCCGACAATGGCGACCCACTCCCCGAGGTCCAGCTTTTCTTTTAACAGGATGGCCGTTTCTGGCCCCATGCTGGCGACCTGAATCAGATTCACATTGGCGAGAGGATTCACCTCTTTCATTAGCTGATTAAATCTTTCGGCATGTTGGGTAAATACTAGCGCATTGACCTTAACATCATGATTTAACGCACCTAACGCGCGGCACGATTCAATATCACCCAAATGGGAACCAAGAATAAGCGTGCCTTTGCCGCTGGCAATCTGGGCTTCGCAACGTGCAGCATCGACGATAATGGCGTCGCGGTTCAATTTTGTATCGCCCTGCCAGCTCGCCAGTTTGCTTAAGGCTGCCTCGCCGAAACGCATGAAATGACGAAAACTGCTTAACGGGTAAGGCAAGCTGATAGCCCGTGCTGTGGCAACTGCTGCGACTTTTTGCAGGTAATCTTGCGACGCTCGGCGCTGGCGTGCGCCACTCAGCCAGAAGTAGCCAATCACCGGATACAGCAGCAGTTGAAAGGCACGACGTCCCAATAAATGATAAACGCGCAGCATCAGGCGTAATCCCCACAGCCCTTTACGCTCCTGCGTTCTGGACCAATGTGGTGATGCACTGTTTTTGTTGCGCATTCTCAGTAGCTTAGGGATGCGTGGCAGCATGCCGAAAAACAGCCGTGTATGCATCCAGGAGATCCGTAGGTTATCTTTGAGGGCATCGAAATGTGACAGGCCGTCTGGAGGATAGATAACTTGCGTGGAGATAAAACGGCTGCGGGTGCCCTGCCAGTAGAGGCGCACCATGATTTCGGTATCAAAATCCATTCGTTCGCCAATCGCGTGTTGCTTTAACAAAGCAAGTGAAGGGCCGAGCGGATAGACCCGAAAACCGCACATGCTGTCTTTCAATTCCAGCGATAAAGTTTCGATCCACACCCAAACGTGCGTCACATAGCGACCATAGAGTCGGGCTTTAGGCACCGAACTATCGTAAATCGGCCGGCCAGAGATTAAATATTCAGGATATTTTTCAGCGTCTGCCAGTAATCTGGGAATATCCGCCAGCTGATGCTGGCCGTCGGCATCGACCTGCAACGCGTGGCTAAATCCTTTCTGGGCAGCTACGGTCAGCGCATGAATTACGGCTGCGCCTTTGCCTCGATTCACCGGAAACGTTTCAAGAATCAGCCAGCCATTTTCCGCTGCAAGACGGGACAGTTCATTGGCCGTTTCAGATTCACTGCCATCATCGACGACAATGCACGGCAGCCCAAATGGCTGAATACGCGCAATAACGTCGGCCATGGTCGCGCCGTGGTTATAGCAGGGAATAATAATGCAGGGGCGAAAACCGTCACTTATGGACATAGGATGATTTTTCCACTGCTGGCCTGCTGTTCACCTTCAACGTAACTAAAAATCAGCCTGTTTCTCTCGCGGACCCATTGAATATCAAGCGTTAATTGGGCGCCGGGCAACAGTGGCTGTTGAAACTTCATCACCTCGAAACCACCGAATTCGCCGCAAAGTCCGAGCGCCTGACGGGCAAAAATCATCACCCAGTTGAGCTGGGTAACGCCGGGTAAAATAGGCTGCTGCGGAAAATGTCCCTTGAACCAGAAAAGCTCGGCGGGCAGTAGCAGCTCAAGGTGTAGGCTGTCTCCCTGAACTTGTTGAGTGAGTATTTGCGGTAACATCATACAAAGAGTTCCTGTAGTTCGGCGTAAGCTCTTTTACCTTGCTGATTCAGTGGGATAGCAGGCAGGAATCGCCAAAATCGCGGTAAGGCCACCGGCGCAAGCCAAGGACGCAATGATTGACGCAGCGCCAACGTGAGTGCGGTGTGCGACGATTTATCTTGCGTGCCGCGCAAAACAATTACCGCGGCGATATAGCGACGCCCCTTTCTTTCAATGGCGATTGCACAGGCCTCTTTTACATTCGGCAACTGGCATAAGCGATGCTCGATTTCATCGAGCGATAGCCGCTGCTCGGCAATTTTCACTATCCGGTCTTGTCGGCCCAGCAGGTGAAACTCTCTACCGCCCGGCAATATTTGGATTTTATCGGTTAATGCTACGCCCTGCGGCTCGGCAATAATCGTCGACGTCACGCGATTTGACGGTAAAAAGTCGACACCGTCGAACAGCGTCCACGGCGTATTTTCATGCTGCTGCTGGCGGCTCGCCATAATACCGGTTTCTGTCGCGCCATATATATCAGTAGGATAAACACCACACGATTGATATATACGTTTCGTTTCGGTGGCAGAAAGCGGACCGCCCGCCGAGAAAATTTGCACACAGTTTATCGACGGTAAAAGGTCGTCCAATCGCTGCAAGAAGGTCGGGCTGCTAATCAATGTGAGCGGAAAATGCTGCGCCATGGTGATGAGCTGCTCGTGAACTTCGAGATTTTCGGAAAAAAACGGCACGCCCAAGCTAAATGGCAACATTACTCGAAACGTCAGGCCGTACAGATGCTGGGAAGAAACGGTGGCAATGAGCCGCGATTTCTTCAGCATATTGCCCCAGCGCTGCGCCAGCCACTGACTTTCAATCTGCAAACTTGAAACAGGCTTAACGACTTTTTGCGGCTTTCCTGTTGATCCAGAGGTAAATAGAATCAACGACGCATTTTGCGGGAACGCGGGTAAAGGCCGTTCAGGGAGGGAATCAGCAGGCGTAACATCAATGGGCATGATGATTGTCGGGCAAGTAAGCGCTAACTCACTGTCGGTGAGAAGCGCATCGAACTCACCCCGCTGTTCTTGCAATAGCGCATGACGCATATGGCCTGGCAGCACGGGAGTCTTGCCGCAGTAAAGCACTGCGAGCAGAGAAACGGTAAACGCGTAGCTGTCATGGAAACACAGCGCCCAACGTTGAGCAGGCATAGACTGAAGGCGAAAAATAAGGCTGCTCACCTCGCGTCGCAAGTCATCTAAATACCACTCACGCGTGCGGCTCCAGGCAATAAGCCGGTTGCCTTCTACACCAGACGTCAACCATTGATCTATCGGCAAGCTTATGTTTTGCGTACTCTTTTCCTGACTATCCATTCGATACCCATCAATAAGCCAATCAGCAGATAACTCACTCCGCCATTATAAAATGTCCACAGGGCCAAATTGCCTTTTAAACAGGTATAAAGAGCAATGCCGCCGTTGAAAATAAAAAAGAGGCACCAGACTTGGGTTACTCTTCGCGTATAGCGGACGCCCTGTGGAGATAAATCAGGTTCTGTAAGTCTGGCGAGTCGCTCGATTATGGGTGGCGATGAAAAAAGCGAGTACCCAAATAACAGTAATAATAATCCGTTCACCGCAACCGGATAATAGAGCAGCATCTGAGTTTCATGCAGTAACCCGCTTGCAGCAGCTAACAATAACCCTGTAATGGCAATAGATTTACCCAGCGCCGTTAATTGGCTTAGCTTGCCACGAAAGGTAAGCAGGCGGAGAAGAAATACGGCGATCAGCAGCGGCGCAAGGATCTCAACGCCCCACTTCTTCAGTCCAAAATTAACGGCTAGCGGATAAGCAATAAGAACCAAGACCATCAACACATGTAATAATGTATTAAGTCGAAAAGAGCGAGGCGGCCGGTCTTGATTCATGGCTTATTTAAGACTGTTCAGAATTAAGTAATTCATCGATAGCATCAACAACGTCTTGAACAGTTTTTACCGATTTAAACATCTCGGGCTTAATTTTTCGACCCGTCGATTTTTGCAGATGCACGACTAAATCGACGGCATCGATACTGTCTAAATCGAGATCTTCATAGAGTCGAGATTCCGGTGTTATATCAGCGGCATCAAGCTCGAATAACTTAACCATGAGATCACTAATCTGTTGATAAATATCTTGCTTCTGCATAAAACCTTCTAAAAGTATTAGCTTGAATAATTGTTATTTTGATTGCTCGCCAATAAAACGGGCGAGAGTCGCTACCGAATAAAAATGCTGACGCATTTCTTCGCTTTCTGCAGAAAGCACGACACCATACTTATTTTTTAATGCCAATCCCAATTCCAGTGCATCAATTGAATCGAGACCCAAACCATCATTAAATAGCGCCGCCTCGGTATCTATTTCTTCAGGCGTCATCCCCTCAAGATTCAAGGTGTCGATGATAAGCTTTTTTATTTCGTTACTTATTGAATCCATTACTTATTTCTCGTTATTCTTCAACATTAACTCTGAACGCAGGCGATGAGTCAGACGTCTCGCGGCCATCGCAAGTGACAGATCGTCCGGTTCAATAAATTCTCGGGCTGCAATTTTGTCTTTCACCCGAATAACAAAATGCGGTTTATTCGGTGGAATATTATACCATCGGCCCTGTTTTGTTAGCATGGGTGGATGACAAGAAATCTGCACCACCCTAATATCGCAGTCGGCCCTTAACGCAATATTTGCTGCGCCGCGCTGCAAGACTATCGCTTTACCTTCGGGAGTTCGCGTACCCTCAGGAAAAATGAGCAGGCTTCCGCCCGCATCGAGCCTCTGTTTACAGGATTCCAATAATGCATTGGAGCCTGAATTAACCAGATATCCCGCTGCCTTGATGACACCTTTTACGAAAGGATTTTTCAATAGCGCTGCTTTAACAATGCAATCACAACGCGGCATGCACGATGCCAATAAAACGTAATCTAGCAGGCTCGGATGATTGGCCACGATCAGACAACCTTTATCCTGATCGAAAAGATCTGCGCCTTCGATACGATAATCCATTACCCCAGCAACACGCAGTAAATTCAGAAAAAATTTAAAGCTGTATTTAATGCTGTTAAGCGTCAATCTATTTAGGCGATTAGGGTCGCGAACAACCAGCCTCAGCAGAGTAAACCAAATAAGCGAAAGTATCAGTCCACCTAATCCGAAAACCAGGAAAAATACGCCGGTTGCTAACCAACGCCAAAGGCGATTAAACAGGCTGGCACGCTTCATTAATGTCTAATCCCGAGTGTTATTTTCACATTGCCATTGCCAGGAATAATCGTCGGCCGCAATAATAAAATCGTTATCCTTAAGGAGATAATGACGTAAAAATTGCAGACTCTGTGGCATGGGGCTAGTTTTTGCTTCTTGAATAAGATGACAGGTCGACGTATCGCCCTTTGTCAAAACGAGAGCAACGCAATATGGCGCATATTGGCTATTCTGATTTGGCGCATAAATATCTGGCACGCAACCATCAAAATCAACCAGCAGAACCGTATTCACGCCGTCAACGGAAAGCATTGCCCGCGCTTCTAGCAACCCCTGCTGGAAACTGTCGCTTCCTGCTGCCAACGAGGTGACCGGCAAGGTATTTTTCGCGGCAATAGTGAGCCATCCAGCGGCCGTATTATGTACCGACATCGAGAAATCGGTGGGCGATACCTGCTGTTGCTGCGCTAAAGTCTGAAGAATTTTATAGGTTCTTTCGAGTTCGCCATGCCGACTGGTAAATACTGCTCTATCAAACTGATATTTCTCGATTAATGCGAGCGACGACTCAACGGCAATACGACTTACCGGACTCATTCGACGAGCTGACATCATTGGAATGCGCTGGCTTTTAGCGATCTCTCCCTTGAAAGCCTGATCAGCTGATAGCAAAGCCCATTGATTCCAGTCTTCTGATGTACTCAGGCCGGGCGCTAGTGCATGCCAATCAAGTACAGCTAATGAGTAATTCATTTTAACGCGCTCTCGGATCACCTTTTTATCGAATGCAGACTGTATTCGATTTTAGGGGTAAGTGCATCTATAAATGCGAATTATCCTAAGTTGCGTTGTTGATAGCGATAATAACAGGATCCAGGAAAAAAAATATCGTTACGCCATTAATTAAGAAACTACTAATTACTAAGCATAAATAGAGGTAGCCTGCTAATTTATCAGGAGATTAAGTTTTATCTAATATTTAAATAAGATTAAGGAAAGGATATTCATTCATTAAAACTGTTCGAACCCTTCTCAAGGATGTATTTTGTAAACTGAGATAAAAGGGTAAGTTTAATTAAATGATATTTAACAATATGGGTTTTAAATGAAATTTAATAAAGGGTTTCTAAAGATAGCTATTTGCACTGCCTTACTGACCGGTTGCATAAGCCATACGGCACCGATTCACAATGTGAACGAGGCGGTGATAGCGAGCCATAGCTCAATGCAGGTCAAGCAAGCTATTTTAATGGCGGGAGCGAAACGGGGATGGCAAATGAGTACGCCACAGGATGGAATAGTTATGGCGACATTAACGCCGCGCGGTCATATAGCGAATGTCAAAATAACCTATTCGTCTACAGAATATAAAATCGAGTATGTGAGCAGCAGTAATTTGGATGAGAATAAGGGTAAAATCCATAAAAATTACAATCGCTGGGTCAATAACCTGGATCAAGATATCAAAGCGCAGCTTAGCGTTGCGAATATGCAGTAAATTGCCACTGATCAGGCGTATTTTTAGAAAAATATGCCTGACTTTATCATTATTTTTGCTATTTACCGTCACCCTTACAGCGCTAGAAATGCAAAAAGCTATAAATGCAAAGTCTATAAATGCAAAAAACCCTGAATCTTTCGATTCAGGGTTATGCAATTAGTGGCGGAACGGACGGGGCTCGAACCCGCGACCCCCTGCGTGACAGGCAGGTATTCTAACCAACTGAACTAC
>NZ_JAWUEA010000034.1:0-116345 GCF_036663475.1 Rouxiella sp. T17
CAAGGGTGTTCGCTTAGGAACATCCTTGAGGCGGTCTGCGCCGCCGCGCAGTAAGCGAAGCGCATGCAGTTGAACTTAAAGACTTTGACCCAAAAGACTTTGAATCAAAAGACTTTGAATCAAAAGACTTTGACCTAAAAGATTTAGAATCTAAGAAAAATTGCCTTTAGATTCCCAATCTAAACTCTACTGCTCGAGCGAGCAAACTCAACTTGATGAACGTCCGTCGCCCGTATGCCCGCATTCTCCATCTTCTCGCTCGCTTCCTCGACATCGCCCTCTTCAATTTCAAGGCGCTCCTGAGTGCTGCCCTCCTGCGGGTTTAAAGCCAACTCCACCATGATCGGAAAGTGATCTGATCCCATGGCGTCGAGTCGTTTTAAGTCCACCAGCGTGAAATCTTTACTGTGGAACACGTGATCTAAAGGCCAACGCAGAAAAGGAAAGCTGGCGTGGAAAGTGTTAAACATTCCGCGTCCGCGTCGTGGGTCAAGCAAGCCGCTGATTTTCATGAATAATCGCGTAGTGCGTGACCACGCCACGTCGTTTAGGTCGCCGGTGACGATAGTCGGATATTTCGCTTTCGCAGCCGTGTGACCGACAGCAATCAGCTCGCCGTCGCGGTTGGTCGATTCGTCATCTTCCGTCGGGCTTGGCGGCATCGGGTGCAGACAGTGCATTACCACCTGCTCGCCACCGGCCAGCTCAAGACGGAAATGCATCGAGGGAATGCCTTTCGCGACCAGATACTGGATTTTTGGCTTGATCATCGGAAATTTAGAATAGACGTGCATGCCGTAAAGATTATCCAACGGACACTTCAGCGTGTGCGGATAACGCGCATCAAGCGACGACATTTGCTGCTCCCACCATAAATCGGTTTCAAGCAGCACGATAACGTCGGGATCCTGCTGCTGGAGAATTTCCAGCAGCTTGGCGGTTTTTCGGTTGGTCATCAACACGTTGCAGTTAATGATTTTAATCCGCGAATTTTCGCTATCTGGCGTTTTTTTGACCTGCTTTTTTGCGAGACCGGTATACGGAAATATCCACCAGCTTTGATAAACCGTACAACCCAGCGCCAATATCACGATAAAACCGGCAAGCGGCCCCCCGTTTGGCAGGAGGCACAGCTCGATAATCAGAAACATTACCGAAAGAACCGCCATTTGCAGACGGGGAAAATCCCAAACCCTGACCCACCAGCGCTGATTGCGAGACAGGGGAAGTAAGGTCAACAACGTCATAATCAGGGTGAGGATCGCCACCACAAGACGTGCATTTTGCATTTTATTATTCTCAATGTGATCCCGCTGCCTGCACGTGACACCAATTATGCTGTTCCACAATGCCGCCGTTTGGCGAGGTATAGCCCAAGCAGCCTAATATACTGTCGAAAAGTTTTTCATGATAGGCCGGGGTTTTATTCTTGGCCATTAACTGTAACTGCTGGAATCCCTGACGGTTTTGGTCATCGGCGAGGAACTTGTCGGACGCCCACACCATAATCGGCACAGAGCGCTGCTCAATCGGCGCATGATCGCGCGGCGTACCGTGGAAGTGCATGTTTTTAGAAATCGATTCGCCGTGATCGGAGGCGTAAATCACAATAGCGTTTTTATCGCGCATTTGATTAAACACCTGCTCGAGGAAATAGTCGGTATAAAGCAGCGAGTTGTCATAGGCATTCATCATCTCTTCCGTCGAACAGGCGTCGTCGATGCCCATACACTCCGGCTGATAACGCGCAAAGCTGCGTGGATAACGTTCGGAGTAAAGGTAATGTGAGCCTTTAGTATGCAAGATAATCAAATGTTTACCCTGTGGATGGCGGGCCATCGAATCTTTCATTTCATCGATGAGCAACATGTCGTCAACAGGTTTACCGGCGTTACGCTTTTCAGACGCGATGCTTTCACGCAGAGAATATTCGTCGGCTTTGGTCTTGTTGTAGAACCAGGCTTCGCTTTGCATCGAGAATAAATCGGAGCTGAATCCCTGACTTTTTAACACGGAAAAAATGTTGGCTTCTTTCAGCGTGCGTTCAGGATTATCAGCCGCGCCGCCCATGCGTACAAACATGCAGCGCAGGGAAAGTTTGGTCGAGGTGTCGCAGGAATACCCTTGCAACGCTGCCAGATTTTTCTCTTTATCAAGGTTTGGCGTGTTATCGCGACCATAGCCGTAAAGGCCCATGTGATCACGGCGCGCGCTTTCACCAATCACGAATACCACGTAGAGGTCGTTGATATCTTTTGGTGGCACGTAGGTGAAATGTTTCGCCGGATCAAAGAGATTTTTGTTGTCTTCGGCCTGGCTGTAAGAGCTGTAGATGAACAGGCCCAGCGCCGACAACCAGTTGGACGGTGAGTAAGTTCCCGCTACGACGCCGCCATAGCTCGCCATCATGCGATTGCTGACTTTGTCGTGCGCTTCCTGCGCATCGCCCATCAGTTTTAACGGCACCCAACACGCCAGCCCGCTCACCACCAATAAAAGCAGTTTCAGCCCCAGCTTGCGCAATGTGGTTTCACGCAGCGATGCGCCAGGCATCTTGCTGAACCATAATGGAATCAAGGGGATCAGGCTGAGTAAAATAGTCCAGATAATGAAATGATTGCCAACGGACTCTTTCGAGAGATCCAGCGAGTCAAACGCCAGCGCCGAGGCCAGAATGCCGTAGCCAATATCGACGTTGAAAACAATCATGTAATAGCCAGCCGCCACCGAAGAAACGATAACAATGCTAAGCAGCAGGCGGAAAACGGTTTTACCGGTAAACGAAACGAGCACCGTGAGGAAATAGACCAGCGCGAACGCGGCGACCATTTCAACTAACAGCGACAGGCCGTTGTTGTAGTGCAGTTGATGATAGCGGCGGTAGAAAATCGGGATGTTAAGCAGTATGCCCAAGTACAACGCGATAAAGAGTGATACTTTTTGTTGCGATAGCTTTTGTTGAAATAAGGCTCTTAGTTTATACATCAGGGGCTTAAGGCTCTTTTAAAAAGTTCTGTCTGCGGCGGCTGCACGCGCGTGCCGGCGCCAACGTCTCAAAAGAGCACATTACATGACTGCCGATAACCGTATCAGACCCTTAAACCCGCAGAAACGTTGCATTTTTCTCGTTGCAAAAACCAAATAAATGTAACAATCTTTACGATATCTTTTTAATTCAGAGACTTATAAACACGAAAATAATTAAGTTTTTCACACTTATTTAAATAATATTTAAGTTTCCGCCTTTTTTATTCATTCGGTTTCAACGAGTTGGCAATGTTCGGAAACGCTAGCACAAAACGCGTTTTACCGTCTGGCAGCTGATGAACGCTAACATCGCCGTGATGCAGGGCCATAATGGCGTGAACGATAGCCAGCCCCAGCCCGTTGGAACTTCCGCCTTCACTGCGCGACGGATCGGCGCGATAAAAACGGTCAAACAGTTTGTCGCGCTTATCGGCGGGGATCGCGGGCCCGGCATTGTCGACGTTAATCACGCTGTATCTGGCCTGATGCTCAACCGAAACCTCGACCTCGCTGTTCTCGTCGCCATAGTTAATCGCGTTGGCGACCAGATTACTCAACGCTCGTTGAAATAGCAGCGCATCGGCAAATACCACGCCATCGCCGTGACAACGCAGCTGAATGCCCCGCTCTTCGGCCAATCCTTCGAAATAGTCCACCACCCGCAGGGTCTCGTTTTCCAGCGACAGCGGCGCAATGCTCAATACTGACCGGGCGTGCGAGGCGCGCGCCAGAAACAGAATATTTTCGACCATCCGAGAGATACGCTCCAGCTCGCCCATATTATTGGCCAACAACGTTTCATACTCTTCCGTGCTGCGCGTTTGATACAGCGCGACCTGGCAATGCCCCATCAGCGCGCCAATGGGCGTGCGGATTTCATGCGCCAAATCGGCGGAAAACTGGTTCAGCCGCTGATAGCCTTCTGCCAGCCTATCCAGCATTTCATTAAACGAACGGATTAATTGCTGCAGCTCGCGCGGCGCTTTTTCTTCGCTGAGACGCGTGGAGAGGCTGGTCGGATGGATCCCCGCCGCCTCCTGCGCCATTTTTTCCAGCGGACGCAGGCCGCGGCGGATAACGATATAACCCAGCCCCGCGATCAGCGCGTAGGCCAGCAGCACGGAGGCAATAATTTCCCAGCGAAACGCCACCAGCATCCGCGTTTCAGCCGTTAAAAAGTGTGCGCCAAGAATTTCGACCGTCTGACCATCCTTCATCCGCACTTCTCCGGCGGCAAAGCGCACTGGCGTGCCATCTTCCGCCTGTAAATGATGAACGTTTTTTAAGGTAAACGCCTGCCCTGCCGGCACGGGATCGACGGTAGGTAATAAAATATGACTTGGATTGACGTTGATCAACGGCTCTTGACCCGTGACACGAAAACGCAGGATATCGCGCTCGTTGCCCAGCATATTCTCGAAAAGTCCGGGATTATGGCTAAGTTGGTTCAGCGGAAAATCGCTGCCTAACAGCTGACGGAAATACTGCACGCGGCCTGTGACCTGATAATCCGCGCGACGCACCATCTCTTTTTCCATCGCGTAATAAAGATAAAATCCTACGCTGCTGACCACCAGCGCGGCGATAAGCGCAAACAGCAAGGTTGAACGCAAGGTTAGCGAAAAGGATCGACGAGGAATCAAGGGGTTATTCATAATCACGCACTTCACAGACATAGCCGATACCGCGCACGGTATGGATCAGTTTCACATCATAAGGTCGGTCGATTTTACTGCGCAGGCGTTTTACCGCCACGTCGACCACGTTGGTATCGCTATCGAAATTCATGTCCCACACCTGCGAGGCGATCATCGTCCGCGAAAGCACCTCGCTTTCACGGCGCATCAGCAGGTGCAGCAACATAAACTCTTTGTTAGTCAGCGGGATAACGGTTTCCTGCCGCGTCACTTTGCGGCGCAGCACGTCGAGATGCAGATCGGCCAGCGAATAGGTATCGGACTCGCGAACAGTGCCACGACGCAGCAACGTGCGCAGTCGAAGACTGAGCTCGGTAAAAGAGAACGGCTTGATCAGATAGTCGTCGGCGCCCAGCTCCAGCCCGTGAATACGGTCCTGAACCTCGTCTCTGGCCGTTAGAAAAAGCACCGGCACGTCACTTTTTTTACGCAACACTTCCATCACCTGCCAGCCGTTTAACCCCGGCAGCATGACGTCGAGGATCACCGCGTCGAAGCTCTCTTCGAGGGCCATAAAGAGCCCGTCCGCGCCGTTACGCGCTAAATCGACCCGATAGCCCGCTTCGCCGAGCCCCTTTTTCAGGTAATCGCCGGTGCTGACGTCATCTTCAATAACCAGTATTCGCATTGCTGCCTCTATCGCCGCTGTTCTCGTTAAAGTCTATCAGTTCTGTTCGCAACCTTTGATGACAATATTGTCATCAACTTGTCATCTGTGGGTCCCGGTTGATCATTCACTCTTACTATCATTATTGAACGGCTTACGTTTCACGTTGCCTTTCAGGTTCGACTTTATGGCTTTATCTCAGAATGACGACATCTCGTGTCTTTTCTTTTTCTCACGTTAAAAAGTTGGAGAGTATTATGATTAAGTCCTCACGCCTTGCCGGTTTGCTGCTGTCATCCCTGTTGATGACCAGCGGAGCCTTCGCCGCCGACGCCAGCAACACCATCAAGCCAACGCGCGGCACTATCGACGCAGTGACCCCGACCTCCGTTACGCTGACCACGCGTCAGGGTGAAAAACTCGACGTAAAACTGACCGATCAGACCAAAATCACGCAGGTCACCGAAGGTAAAATGTCTGATATTCAGGCAGATAGCTTCATCGGTACTGCCGCGGTTCCACAGGCTAATGGCACGCTGAAGGCGCTGGAAGTTCACGTCTTTGCACCCAGCTTGCGTGGCAGCGGTGAAGGCTTCAACCCGTTTGAATCTGCCGATGGCAAGGTCAATACCATGACTAACGGGACTGTTGGCAAGCTGGTTAACAGCAATGGCCGCACGCTGACCGTGAAATATCAGAACGGCGAGAAAACGGTGATTGTTCCTGACAACGTGCCGGTTGTGCTGCTGGCGCCGGGCGATCGCAGCCTGTTGAAACCGGGCGCGCACATCGTGCTGTTCCCGATTAAAGATGCACAGGGCGCACTGGCTGCTCGCGGTATCGCAGCAGGTAAAGACGGCGTGACCCCACCGATGTAATGCGCTTGCGCGTTAATGCTGTAAAAGTACTGTAGTTTACGATCCCAGCCCGCCTCCCTCACGTGTCTGCGTTTCAGGGCGGGCTGGGGTTGTGCTACCTAGAAGTTGCCCTTCAAGGAAGCCCTCGATGCGTAAAAAAAGAATCCATCCCTGGCCTGTTCGGCTATGTCACTGGATAAATGTGCTGGTAATGATCGGCATGGTGATGAGTGGTTGGGGAATCTATAACGCTGACCCTATTTTCGGTTTTACCTTTCCCCAAATGACCACCCTCGGCGGCTGGCTCGGCGGCAATATCGCCTGGCATCTGGCGGTAATGTGGCTATTAGCGGCTAACGGACTGTTTTACGTGCTTTGGGGAGTGTTCAGCGGCCATTTCACGCGCCGTTTTTTCCCTTTTACGCCGAAATCGGTGTGGCACGATTTTATCAACGCCCTGCGCTTTCGCCTGTCGCATAAATCCAATCAATACAACGCGGTGCAAAAGCTGATGTACGTTGGCGTGTTACTGCTCGGCCTGCTGTTGGTGCTTTCGGGGTTATCCATCTGGAAACCGGTACAGCTGAGCGGACTGGTCGCGCTGATGGGCGGCTTTACGATTGCCCGTTATGTTCATTTTTTTGCGATGAGCGGCATCATGCTGTTTGTGGTCGTTCACGTCGCGATGGTGCTGCTGGTGCCTAAAACCTTGCCGAGCATGATTACCGGCGGTCAGGCAGTGCCCACTAATTCAGGAGATTCCGTCGATGAGTGATGAGAAAAAGCGGCCTAAAATCATTCTCGAGCCGGATCAGCGCAAACAGCTGGTGAATATTCAACGCCGCCTGATGATTAAATCGGGCCTGACGCTGGGCGCAGTCTCGATGCTCACCGGCTGTAATATGCAGGACGGCGACGAGGTCGATAAAGTGCTGTGGGCGATGTCACGCTGGAACGATCGCGTGCAGGGCTGGCTGTTTGGCGGGCAGAAGCTGGCACAAACTTATCGCGCGGATCAGATAACGCACCCTTTCCCGTTCAATGCTTTTTATCCTGAATACAACGTGCCGGAAATCGACATTCCCAATTTTCGTCTGGAAGTCTCCGGTAAAGTCGAAAAGAAAGCACCGTGGACGCTGGAGCAGCTGCAACGCCTGCGGCAGAGCAGTCAGATTACGCGGCTTATCTGCATCGAAGGCTGGAGCGCCATCGGCCAGTGGAGCGGCGTGCCGTTGAAGACGTTCCTCGAGCATGTCGGGGCGGATCTCAACTGCAAATATGTCGGTTTCAAATGTGACGATCGCTATTATTCGAGCATTGATATGGCGACCGCGCTGCATCCGCAAACTATTTTAGCGCTGGATTTCGGCGGCAAGCCGCTGCCTGCTGATTTTGGTTATCCGCTTAGATTGCGCATGCCAACCAAGCTGGGCTTCAAAAATGCCAAGCACATTGGCGCAATTTTCGTGACGGATACTTATCCGGGCGGCTATTGGGAAGATCAGGGCTACAACTGGTACAGCGGGATCTAAGTAGAATAGAAAGTTAAGTAGAATAGAAAGTTAAGTAGCGTTGAGAGTTAGCAGAGTCGAGAGTTACGACAGTAAAAATTCAGCAGTAAAAATGACAAAAAGAAAAACCGCCCCTTGAGGCGGTTTTTTTTCGAATCTTGGCGGCTAGAACAATAAAGATTAAGCCGCCAAAGTTCGGCAATTAGAAGCGGTAACCCACGCCTGCGATCCAGGTGCCAACGTCGGTGTTGCGGATACGGCTCTGCTCGTAAGAGAAGTCCAGTGCAACGTTTTCGATTGGGTTGAACTGCAGACCAGCGCCATAGGTGAAGCCAGCGTCAGTTGGTTCGTTACGACGACGGTCAGTGGTAGACTGTGCGTTCTGGATAGTGTCCCACTCAGCTACGCTCACACCGACTACACCGTAGATGCTTGCCCAGTCGTTGATGCGGAATGCAGGACCTGCAGTCACGCCGTAGTAAGTGCCTTTCTTGTAAGTATCACCGTAAGAATCTGACTTCTCAAGGTAAGTTGCAGAACCGATCACGCCCCATGGGGTATCATCGAATTCGTAACGGTACTTTAAGTTGAAACCTTTAACTTTGTTCAGGACGCCTTGAGCATCACCCTGAGCATAGCCACCGGTAACAGTGCTGGTGCCAGCGAATGCACTTGAAGTACTTAAAGCTACTACGCAAGCTAATGCGGAAAGACATGCAATTTTTTTCATAACCACCTCAAAAAAGGGAATCAAAACAACCTTCACCACAAAAATATAACAAAAAGCAGGATGAAACTCTGCCTCTATTACGATGTCCAAATCAACATATGGTGTAACAGGAAGTGTCCATAACGCTCTATCTCTTTATTTTATATCAGCTTTTTAGCCAAAATAATATAAGACAAACTTATTGAACTTTTTCATATTAGCAGAAAATTCCTAAACTATTGGGTAATAAATCATCATTTTTGCGACGGAAAATTCTTAATCCGCCTTTCGGAGCAAAAAATTTTTACCTTTTGCTTACCGTTTTACTCCCAACATTTTTACATCTCGGTACAATGCCGACGTAATACGCTGTCGATGTTTCGACTGTCTGCTTAACTCGAAGGGATACCGAGTCTTTGAAAAATAATTCTTCTGCCCCGCAAAACGCTGCGGTTCACAACCCGATGGTTGCGGTTGCGCTGCTGCTTATCGCCATGCTTTCTCTTCAGGGCGGCGCGGCGCTGGCGAAATCGCTGTTTCCCTTGCTCGGCGCTCAGGGCGTGACCGCGCTGCGTCTCGGCATGGGTTCCATTATTCTGCTGTGTTACTTCCGGCCGTGGCGCTTGACGATGCGCGGCGGCAATCTGCGCTCGCTGTTTATTTACGGCATTGCGCTGGGCTGCATGAATTATACCTTCTATTTGGCAATTCGCACGGTGCCGTTAGGCGTTGCCGTCGCGCTTGAGTTTACGGGGCCGCTGGCGGTTGCCATGTTCTCCTCTCGACGGGCGATAGACTTCATCTGGATCCTGCTGGCCGTCACGGGCCTGTGGTTCCTTTTGCCGATCGGTCATAGCGTCTCAAGCATCGATCCCGTGGGCGCATGCTACGCGCTGATAGCGGGCGCCTGCTGGGCAGTCTATATTCTGGCAGGTCAGCGCGCGGGCAGCAGCTACGGGCCGGGCACCGCCGCGCTGGGGTCGACTATCGGGGCAATCATCTTCTGTCCGATTGGCATCGCGCAGGCGCACAGCGGCTTTTTCACGCTGGAAATCCTGCCGATTGGTTTGGGCATTGCCCTGCTAAGCTCGGCGCTGCCCTACTCACTCGAGATGATGGCGTTGACCCGCCTGCCCGCCAAAACCTTTGGCACGTTGATGAGTCTGGAGCCGGCAGTTGCGGCGTTATCGGGCATACTTTTTCTGGGCGAACACCTCACACCGTGGCAGTGGTTGGCGCTGGCGGCGATTATTATCGCTTCCGCAGGCTCGACGCTGACCGCGCAAAAACGCGCCAAAGTGGAAATTATCAATACTGAACCGCATTAAAATTAAACAATTTCTTTAAGATCAACCCATTACTCTCAAGATAAAAAAAAACGCGAAATAATTAATTTTATTTCGCGTTTTTTTGCATCTAAAAGGCGGGATGAGTTCGTATGTACTGATGTTAGGCAAATAACTTATCGACTCAACCTGAAGGATTACATCATGAAAACGATTATCCGTACTGCTCTCTGCGCTTCCCTGCTTTTCAGCACCGCGTCAATGGCTGCAATGATGTCCGATACCACCATGGTCGGTGGCGCCGAAATGTATCCGTCCAAAAATATCGTCGAGAATGCCCTGAACTCTAAAGATCACACCACGCTGGTTGCCGCGGTAAAAGCTGCCGGTCTGGTCGATACGCTGCAAGGCAAAGGGCCGTTTACCGTGTTCGCGCCAACTAACGCCGCCTTCGCAAAACTGCCTGCCGGTACGGTAGATAGTCTGGTCAAACCTGAAAATAAAGCTACGTTGACCAGTATTCTGACTTACCACGTTGTGGCCGGTAAGTATGAAATGAAAGATTTGGAAAAACTCATCAAGAAAGGTGGCGGTCACGCGGAGCTTAAAACCGTTAACGGACAGCCGCTGTGGATCATGGCCAATGGCCCGCACAATATTCAGTTGAAAGATGGCAAAGGCAACATGGCGAACATCAGCACTTACGATGTACAACAGAAAAATGGCGTGATCGATGTTATCGATACCGTGTTGATGCCTAAATAAATTCAGCGTATATACTAAGCTCTGTCCACACAGGACATAGCCGGGGGATGCAGTGCCGCCGGAGTACTGCATCTTTTAGCTTTCAGGAAGAGCGAATGAAAGAAAGTGTATCCGCCGACAAGGTGAGCAACGACAATTTGCTGCTTAAAACCTTGATGCAGTCTGTCGCCGAAGGTGATCGGCAGGCTTTTGAACAACTATATCGTTTAACCTCTCCCCGCCTGTTCGCTGTCGCGCTTCGCATGCTGCAACGCCACGCCTGGGCAGAAGAAGTGCTTCACGACTGTTACCTCACCGTGTGGCACCGCGCGGCAAGCTACAATCCCACCCTCAGTTCTCCTATGACCTGGCTGACGCACATCGTGCGCAATCGCGCCATCGACTGGATGCGTGGCAGTGATAATCAGCTTCTGGAGCTTGAGGAAGGCGCTGAAGACGCGTTAAACGAAGATTACGATCAACCGCTGCGTCGTTTACAACAGGACGGCGAAGCAAAAAAACTGGCGGAATGTCTTGGGCATCTTCCCTCTGAACAAAGACAAAGCCTGGTGTTAGCTTACTACCAGGGACTCTCGCACGGCGAGGTTTCCGACCACATGCAACAACCTCTGGGCACGATAAAAAGCTGGATCCGTCGCGCGCTGGACCATTTAAAAAGCTGTGTGGGCCTATGAAAAACAGACGCGAATATCACGCTGCCCTCTCGGCAGAATATGCACTCGGCACGTTACGCGGCCCGGCACGCCTGAAGTTTGAAGAGCAGATGCAGCAGGATCCTGCCTTATTGGCCGAAGTTGCGCGCTGGCAGGAGGCTTTTTCCCAGCTCGACAACCAGCTCACGCCGGTCACGCCGCCCGACTCCGTATGGAAAAAAATTCAGCTCCAGCTGCCGCCAAAACCGGCTACCAAGAGCACGCCAGAGGCCGCGCCGTGGAGGCAGAGCTTTACCCGAGGTTATCTTGGCTGGGCGATTGCGGCAGGGTTGGCGGCGGTGCTGCTGCTACCCAAACTGTGGGAAAGCGCGCCGATGTCTGGCAGTCACGCTACGCCGGTGGCCATTCTGGCGAATGCCAATGCCACGCAGGTGCCAGGCCAATGGGTCGTGACGGCCGAAAACAGTGCGCAGCCGCAGGGACAATCTCTCACTATTACCCCGCTGCACGCCGCGCCGGTTGCTGCCGATCGCAGCCTCGAACTGTGGGTTATTCCTGCGGGCGGCAAGCCGGTTTCACTGGGGCTGGTCAACGCGGGTGCCGCGAGTCAGTTTGCGCTGGCCGATTCACTGGCAAAAGGTCAGGCCACGCTGGCGATTACGCTGGAGCAGAAAGGCGGTTCGCCTACGGGTCAGCCTTTAGGTGGCATACTGTTTAGCGGCAGTCTGGCACTGTAAAAATGCGGGATAATTATCCCGCGTCCAGTGAAAACATTTATTAAGGCCATTTCCTTTCGCGGCAGATAACTATTTATCTGCCGCTATTTTATTCATATCGATAGCATAAAATCATTAATACAGATAATTCCTAGATATTCATTTCCCTCCCACTTAAATGACAATGAAAATAAATCACATTTAGATTTAACGTTTATTGATTGCGTTTTCATGAAAATAAAAACATACAAATTACAATAAGTTAAAATAAAAATCGGCTTTTAAGCTTGAAATATTAATACCGAGCCTTTAGGTTATTTAACAGCACTACGGAATAAGAGATGAGTTCACAGCGTATTTATCGGCAAGGTAATATTTTGAAACATCGCTTCTTCGGTCATTCGATTATACCGATAAGAGTGATAGGCGATATTTTCCAACGCTTTCTGAAATCGTTGCTATACTTATTCCAGTAAATTACTTACTCGAATACACTTTACTTAAGTAATAAAAAGTACTTGAGTAATAAAAAGCGGCAGCACCGTTTTTAAGTACACAAATTTCTTTGCGCGATGTGGGCTACAGGATTGATACGTATGTGGGCACATCGCGACTAAAAGTACACTGAATCACTAAGAGGATATTAATGATGAGCACCGCTAAACTGGTTAAAACAAAATCTTCTGACCTTATCTTTACACGCAATGATGTTGATGAGAGTACTAAAACCGAGACCATCAAGATCCTGAACAAGCTGGTGGTTGAGTTTATCGACCTGTCGCTGATCACCAAGCAGGCGCACTGGAATATGCGTGGGGCCAACTTTATCGGCGTACACGAAATGCTGGACGGCTTCCGTACCACCATTACCGATCATCTAGATACCATCGCAGAACGTGCAATACAGCTGGGCGGCGTAGCGCTTGGTACGGTGCAGGTGGTTAACGATAAAACGCCACTGAAAAGCTATCCGACCAACATTCATTCCGTTCAGGAACACCTGAAAGCGCTGGCTGAGCGTTACGGCATCGTCGCTAACGATACTCGTAAAGCTATTACCGACGTTCAGGATGAAGACACCGCCGATATCTTCACCGCCGCGTCTCGTGACCTGGACAAATTCCTGTGGTTCATCGAAGCCAACATTGAATAGTTTTAAAGAATCGAATAGTTTTAGAGAATCGAACAGACTTTAAAGAATCAAAAAAGAGAGCTTCGGCTCTCTTTTTTTATGCCTGCTATTTTGTACACTCTTCTCGTCGCACCAAACTTGGGCAACAGATTCAGTATCGTTCAAAAACCTTTAAAATCCCCCTTTCACTTGCTCCATTAACTGGCATCTTTTGCGTAAATCAAGACAATTTGTTAGCAGATACGCACGATTAATGTGTGGTAATGTTAATAATTGCGCAGTTTTGGAACAAAAATTAGTTTAGCCTATGGCTTCGCACCAAAATGGAACTGCGTAATACCGTGACGCACCACTTTGGTGCATTGCAGGGCGTTTTTTAGCAAATCATGCCATGCGAAGGAGACTAACCCTTTGAAAAATAAGGATTGTGAAAGTTGGCATAACTTTTGCTTATCACAGCCAGTAACTATTAAAGGGTAGGTTTTCCTATAAATTTTCCCGGAAGTTTTCATAACTAGACATAGGAAATTGCATTTATGAAGTCGATGTTAAAGGTTTCACTGGCCGCCCTTACGCTGGCCTTTGCAGTAAGCACACACGCAGCAGAAGAAAAACTTATCGTTGCCACTGATACCGCATTCGTTCCTTTCGAATTCAAACAGGGTGACAAATATGTCGGTTTTGATATCGACCTGTGGGACGCGCTGGCGAAAGAGATGAAAGTCTCCTACACCCTCAAGCCTATGGACTTCGACGGCATCATCCCTGCGCTGCAAACCAAAAACATTGACGTTGCACTGGCTGGCATGACCATCACCCCGCAACGCGCACAAGCCGTTGACTTCTCTGATGGTTATTACACCAGCGGCCTGATCACCATGGTCAAATCAAACAATACCGACATCAAGGGCGTTCCTGACCTGAACGGTAAAGTGGTTGCAGTGAAAAGCGGCACCAGCTCGGTTAACTACATCGCCTCCAACCTGAAGCCAAAAGACGTGCGTCAGTTCCCGAACATTGACAGCGCCTACATGGAGCTGGGCACCGGCCGCGCCGACGCTGTACTGTTCGACGCACCAAACATTCAGTACTACATCAAAACTGCCGGTCACGGTAACTTCAAAACAGTAGGCCCGACTGTTGAAGGTCAGGATTATGGCATCGCCTTCCCGAAAGGCAGCGCAATGCGTGACAAAGTTAACGCCGCACTGAAAAACCTGCGCGCGAACGGCACTTACGCCGCTATCTATAAAAAATGGTTCGACGCTGAACCTAAATAATCGTTGTATTAAGGTATAGTTCCCCGGCGTGAATAACGTTAGGCTATATCACCGGCCCTGAGTGAATTATCACCAGGGTCGGCTTTGTTTTTGTTTATCAGGAGATTAATCCATGCAGTTTGACTGGAGCGTTGTTTGGGCCGCTCTTCCTATCCTCGTCGAAGGCGCCAAGATGACCCTTTGGATTTCTATCCTGGGTTTAGTTGGGGGCCTGATTATCGGCGTTATTGCGGGCTTCGCGCGCGCATTTGGCGGCGTTATCAGCCGGAATATTGCTCTGGTATTTATTGAGCTGATTCGCGGCACCCCTATCGTTGTCCAGGTGATGTTTATCTATTTTGCCCTGCCAATGATGGTAAGCGGCATTCGTATCGATCCCTTTACTGCCGCCGTGGTCACCATTGTTATCAACTCGGGGGCGTATATCGCCGAAATCACCCGTGGTGCCGTACAGTCCATTAACCGTGGCTTTAACGAAGCGGGTTTGGCGCTCGGACTTTCTCGTCGTGCAACTTTGCGTTACATCATCATGCCGCTGGCTTTGCGCCGCATGTTGCCACCGTTGGGTAACCAATGGATCGTCAGTATCAAAGATACCTCGCTGTTTATTGTTATCGGCGTAGCGGAATTGACACGTTCAGGTCAGGAAATCATTGCCGGTAACTTCCGCGCAATGGAGGTCTGGAGTGCGGTTGCCGTTATCTATCTGATTATCACGCTGGCACTGAGCTTTGCAATGCGCCGCCTTGAACGCAAGCTGAAAATTTTATGATTGAATTTAAAAACGTTTCCAAACACTTTGGGAAAACCCAGGTGCTGCATGATATCGACCTGAAGATTAATCAGGGCGAAGTCGTGGTTATCATCGGACCATCAGGTTCCGGCAAATCTACTCTGCTGCGCTGCATCAACAAGCTGGAAGAGATTACCTCTGGCGACCTGATTGTCGATGGGCTGAAAGTCAACGATCCGAAAGTTGACGAGCGCCTGATCCGTCAGGAAGCGGGCATGGTATTCCAGCAGTTTCACCTGTTCCCGCACATGACCGCTCTGGAAAACGTGGCTTTCGGCCCGATCCGCGTGCGCGGTGCGAGCAAGGAAGAAGCGCAGAAGCTGGCGAAAGAGCTGTTGGCGAAAGTCGGCCTTTCTGAAAGAGCGCATCACTATCCGTCAGAGCTTTCCGGTGGACAGCAGCAGCGCGTCGCGATTGCCCGCGCGCTGGCTGTTAAACCGAAACTGATGCTGTTTGATGAGCCAACCTCCGCGCTGGACCCGGAATTACGTCACGAAGTATTGACCGTAATGAAAGATCTGGCCGAAGAAGGCATGACGATGGTTATCGTGACCCACGAAGTCGGCTTTGCCGAGAAAGTGGCATCGCGTCTTATCTTCATCGACAAAGGCCGTATTGCTCAGGATGGCCCACCGGCCGAGCTGATTGGCAATCCGCCAAGCGAACGTCTGCGCGAATTCCTGCAACACGTTTCCTAAAAAAAAGGGCCTCGAAAGAGGCCTTTTTTGTTTGTCGCGCCTTTTCCCGCCATTTTTTCCCTTCACGTTACCCCTTGTTATCCAAGTCACATTTTCTCACGCTTAAATATTAGACAATATAATATTTGACACAAACCTTACTAAAGCTAATCTTATGTAAAATTGTCGTTAAAAGGCTGTGAAGATGGATCCTACTCTTTATCCGTTTGCTGTCGCAGTTTCGCTTTTAATCATTTTCTATCTGGTTGGCTTAGTAAATAGCCACGCGTATAAACTGGCTTTACCGTCAGGCGCACGCGATGGTTGTATTGACGGGTCTCGAGGATTTCTGGCGCTGTTCGTCTTTTTTCACCATTTTGCTATTTTCCAGCATTGGAAAAGTGGGGGTGAATGGCTCGCGCCAAATAATCATCTGATGAATAATCTCGGCGTCGTATCGGTACAGATTTTCTTTATGATCACCGCCTATTTATTTATCAAAAAGATAAAAAAGGGTAATGTTTCGTGGCCCAAGCTTTATAAATCCCGCTTTTTTAGAGTCGCCCCGCTTTATCTTTTCGCCGTTTTCATCACCATTTTTTATTCCACCCTGCTAACTACTCGTAGCGCCACGCCTGAAGAATATCTGCTGTCGCTAACCCGTTGGCTGTTATATTACGGCGATGGTTTCCCGGGCTATCACGATGCCAATAATATAACCGCGGGCGTCACCTGGACGCTGAAATATGAATGGCTGTTTTATCTTTCTCTGCCCCTCTTTGCCTTCTTCATTAACAAAAAGCTGACTATCCTGTTGTTTTTAGGCATGTTAGTGCTTTATGGGATTAACTTTAGTCACGCCGCCATTGCCGCTGTCTATCTGATGCCTTTTGCGATGGGCTGGTTTATGGTGGTACTGGAAGAGAAAGGCTTTACGTGGATGAAAGTGAAGTTTGATACGCCGGTCATGAGCGCGTTAATGCTGATTATCTTTGCGCTGGCGCTGTCGTTAAATGCCGAAACCCGCATAGGCATGTTATCTATCCAGCTTTGTGGCTTCATGCTCTTTTTACTGATTTCGCAAGGGTGCTCTGTTTTTGGCTTATTACGCTCCCGACCCGCCGTTATTTTGGGCGAAGTCAGTTACAGCATCTATCTGACTCACGGCATTACCCTCTTTACTCTCTCGACCTTCTTTAATGTTCCCCTGTCGCTTTATACCTTGCCACTGTTTGCCTTTGTGGTGGTGATGCTGTCGATGGCGACCTATAAATATATCGAGAAGCCGTTTATTGATTTTGGACGCCGAAAAGCGCCGTCGATTATTCTGCCAAAAACGGAAACTCCCGGTTAAACTTCCGATTAAACTTCCAGTTAAACTCCCGATTAAAAAAAAATGCCTGCCACCTAAATAAGGGGCAGGCCTCTCTTTTACTGCAACTATTAGCGCAACGACTTACACAAACTATTGCCGCAGCATACGTCGTGCTAAAACAGTTTATTTAGCCCAGCGCTTTCCGACCCAGGCTTTTTGCTGCGACACGGTCAGGAAGGTCCAGGCCACGAAACGGCTCACCTTTTGACCCTGCGCCATTTCAATGGTTTTCACATTGGTGGCACCCGCCTCTTCCAGCGCATCGTAAATCAGCGGCAGCGTGGTTTTTTTAGAAATCAGAACCGT
Source organism: Rouxiella sp. T17 (assembly GCF_036663475.1). Classification (NCBI taxonomy): domain Bacteria; kingdom Pseudomonadati; phylum Pseudomonadota; class Gammaproteobacteria; order Enterobacterales; family Yersiniaceae; genus Rouxiella; species Rouxiella sp. T17. Next base: position 17,392 of record NZ_JAWUEA010000034.1, read on the forward strand.
AAACCACAGGCAGTTATTGCCTTTGGTGGCACTTTCTTCAACCATGCGCTCAACGAACGCTTCTTCACCGCCCTCGCACCACAGCTCGTTATGCTGACCGCCGAAGTTTAACTCCGACTTGCCGCCGCGACGATCTGTGCCGAGATTCTGGCGTTTACGCTGGCTGCCTTCGGCCGCTTCTTCTGCCGAACCGTGGAACGGCGGATTACACAGCACGGCGTCATAACGCTCATCGTGACGGATAATGGTATCGAAAATGCGCGGCGGTTTAGCCTGCAAACGGAAACGCACCTGATTGGTCAGCAGCGGATTGGTGGCAACAATCTTTTTCGCCGCCGCCATCGACACTTCGTCGATTTCGCTGGCCGTGAAACGCCAGCCGTATTCGCGCAGGCCGATAATCGGATAGATACAGTTCGCACCCACGCCGATATCCAGAATCGCGATGTTTTTGCCCTGAGGAACTTCGCCGTTATTATTACCCGCCAGCAGGTCAGCCAGATGGTGAATATAATCGGCGCGACCCGGAATTGGCGGACACAAATAGTCGGCTGGAATATCCCAGTTTTCAATCTGATAGAAATGACGCAGCAGCGCGCGGTTCAGCGCTTTAACGGCCTGTGGATCGGCAAAATCGATCGACAAATCGCCCCATTTGTTTTCAGCCACAAACGGCCCCAACTCTGGGCTGCTGGCAGTCAGTGCCGGAAAATCATAGCGGCTGCGATGGCGATTTCGCGCGTGAAGCCCGCTTTTTTCCTGCGGGAAAACAATCTTTTTATCCTGCGGAATCGCTTTCTTTCTTTCCACCTGTATGACTCTCCAATATCAATGTTAAGCTCGCCCGCGCCTTGACCACCAATAACGTGTCAACAAGCGGGTAAAATTCTGCCGCGTAAGATAACACAAACCGCCGCCCGTGGCTGTCGACATCACACATCAGGCCACTGCGCCGCCGTTCAGAATCGGTTAGGGTATTGAGAAACTGTACTATTGTTGATGAATGAAAGTGTTGATCAATGAAAGTTTTTTGTTGGCGACGCGTTTTGTTGGCAACGTCTTTTATTGGCGACTTCTTTTATTGGCAAACTGTTTATTGGCAAGTGAACCCGCAAAAAAGGTGCCCTATGAGCTCTGAAGAACGCTATTTCTATGAACCGGCCAAAGGCCACGGCCTGCCGCATGATCCGTTAAACGCCATCGTCGGCCCGCGTCCTATCGGCTGGATAGCCTCTCGCAACGCGCTTGGGCAGCGGAATCTCGCACCTTACAGTTTCTTCAACTGTTTCAATTATCGTCCACCTATTATCGGTTTCGCCAGCAGCGGCTGGAAAGACAGCGTGAAGAACATTGTCGAAACCGGCGAGTTTGTCTGGAATCTGACGACGCGCAGTCTGGCAGTAAAAATGAATGAAAGCTCGGCCTCGCTGGCTCACGGTCACGACGAATTTGAATTTGCCGGTTTGACCCCCGTTCAGGGCAGCATTGTAAAAGCCGATCGGGTGCTGGAAAGTCCGGTCAACTTTGAGTGCAAACTGTCACAGTGCATTCAGCTGCAAAGCGCGGCGGGTGAAAAAATCGATACCTGGCTGGTACTGGGTGAAGTGGTCGCCGTGCATATTGCTCGTCATCTGCTTAACGAAGAAGGCGTTTATCAAACCGCGCTGGCCGAACCCGTGCTGCGTGCAGGCGGTCCGTCGGCCTATTACGGCATCTCCGAAGATTTACGTTTCGATTTGACCCGTCCCGACGCGCGATAAAAAAAGCGCCGCCAGATAATGTTGGCGGCGCTTTTATGTCACTCATTCTATAAAGCTTTTAAGGCATTTTGATGTCTGTGTGCCTTTATTTATGCGCCCTTATTTATGCGCCCTTATTTATGCAAATAGGTCTGCTCGACAAAATCGGCGAAATCCTGACACATCGCCTCGTCGCCCTCTGCGTTATCCGCCAGAACACGTTTTCCGTCTACCACTTTAATATGCACATTTAGGTCGAAATCGGCGGCGGGCTGCTCACGGCTCGCAGCTTCGGCAATCACGTGCTGCGCCTCTTGCCAGGCATCTTCCACCGTTTGATTGCAGGCCTGCGCCAGATAATCGGGATTAAACCCTTCTCCGGTCAGGCTGCGCAACGTTGCGTCGTGACTCACGCTGTTGCCCGGCGTCCAATAATGTTTCGCCAAATCAGGGCCGATTGCCGGATTATCCGTTAAATAGCCGTCGCGTTTGAGGAAGAAGGCGCGCGTTTGCTCTACCGCCATCAGCGCCAGCAAGTAGCCCTGATAGGAGCAGGCAGATTCGAGCGACAGCAGGTGCGGCACGGCGAGCGTCGGCCTCGGACTGCCGGCCACGCCCAAAATGTGCGTTTCGACATCACGCGCCAGCGCGGTAATTGCCTCTGGGGTGCATTTTTCTTCAGGCCATTGATAAAGCTGCCATTCAAAATAGGGCATCAGCAGAATGTGACGTTCGTTAAAAGCGCGCATTGGTTGACGCGCGGCAATACTTTGCTCGATCAACGCGTCGGGAACCGGCTCGCCGCGCTCGTTTTTAGCGTAGCGTTTGAGCCAGTCGGCATCGTCGAGCAGGCTGTCGCAGAACATGGATTGCGTTTCGGCGTAGGCCATTGAGGTCGGCGGAAACTCCTGCGAGAAGCACGGCGCATTCTGGCGAATATTGGCAAAGTGCGCCGCGTGGCCGCCTTCGTGGAACAGCGTGTTCAGCCCGCTCGCCCCGCTTCCGACCTGATCCGGCTTCGCCAGACTGGTAAAGTTGATCACCGCTGGCACCCATTTATCGCCATCGATAAACGGCGGAACCGGGCCGTGCATAAAGCCGTTTTCATATTTGCCTTCGCGCACCAGCAGGTCCAGCTGCATCTCTGCGCCGTTAAAGCCAATGTTGAGGCGTTTGAAACTGTTGATCCAACGGCTCAGCGAGTCGGCAAACGGGAAATACGGATCCAGCTGACGCGTAACGTCACCGGCGCTGGCATAACGAATGTTCCACGGCATCAGCGCGCCGTCGCCTTTGCGCGCCACCAGCTCGTTCAGGCTGCGCACGTTACCTTCGCGAGTCTGCGCCTCAAAACGATCCAGAATGGCAAACAGCTGCTCTGGCGTCATCTGCTCGGTTTTATTTACTTTGTAATCAAAATAGTTACGGTAACCCAGCTGGCGCGCAAAACGGTTTCGCAGCGCAATCAGCTCAGGGAAGCCGTTTTGCAGCAGCCACTGCTCGAGTTCACGCAGCGCAACCTGAGAACTGCGGCGATACTCTTCGTTTTCGTTAGTGGCCTGATTGGTCAGCAGCTCGCCCAACGACGCCGCAACCTGCTCGCCTTTACTGTTTAAATGCAGCAGCTTGTGCTGTTTACGTTTGTCGTAAAGCGCGGATTCGGCCTGAATAATTTCGTCGAGCAGTTGCTGCGCCTGAGGGTCTTCAATCGCGTTACAGTCAAAAAAACGATACCAGCCGCGCAGGCCGGTCAACAGCGCTTCGCGCGCCTCACTTTTTGGCTCGGCTTCTACAGTCGCAATGTGCTCGCGCAGCTCGGCCAAACGCGCCGGATTAGCGACAAAACGTTTAAAGGCCGTTTCGGCGGCAGAGTAACGTTCAGAAACCGTCTCGTCTCCCGTGCCCATATAATTTTGCCAAAACAGCTCTTCTTTGGTTTTGTGAACCTTAAGATAGTCGCGATTCAGCGCCGCAAAATAGTCCTGTGAAGATGTCATAAAGTCCCTCTTGGCTGGATTATCTGTTAAGTGTAAGTACGCACCGAAAGTCTGTCGACGTGGCCTAGTTCTTAATTCTTAGTTCTTAATTCTTAGTTCTTAGTTCTTATTTCTTCAATAGAAAAGTTTTCCGAAGAAAAGGCCGTCTAACGCAAACGTTGCTCAACCTGTTGCAGCGCCTCGGTCATATCTGTCGCCTGTTCGGTGGCAATCAAACAGCAGGCCAGCTGATTGCGAATCGCCTGTGGGATCGCGATTTCGCCCTTCAGGCAACGGGTTATCCATTCGGCGGTCGTCTGGGCATCGCGCGCGGCCGGGAGATCCTGCCCGCTAAACTCCTGACGCTCGTGCAACACGCGCTGCTCGCCGATGCCAATCAAATGCACGGGCGCGCTGCGCTGTGGATTGGCATAAACCTCGCCTTCCGTGCCTTGAGAGAGCAGCGCGCGGCCAGAAATATCGTGGAAGAACGAGGAAACGCGCTGAATATATTCCGGATGCGAAACGCTCGCCAGACGCAGCGCGGCGGCGTCACGGAAAGGCGTCGCCAGCTTGGCCAGCGTGTGGCTGCTGTTGCGCACGCCCATCTGCCAGCGCAGTTGCAGCTGCTTGTCGATAGCCGGACAAAGCGTTGAAACCGGAATAAATACCGGACCGCGTCCTTCATCGAGCATCGTCTGCGCCTGCTGCGCCGAAGTGGCGGGCTGAATGCCCAAGGCTTCAAAGATTTCAAAACTGGTGACGCGACCGGGATCGGCGGTCACGCCGTGAACCACCACCGGCAAGCCTAATTTGTGCAGCAAAATCGCCAGCAGCGGCGTGAGGTTGGCCTGTTTGCGCGCGCCGTTGTAGCTCGGAATCACTACCGGCATCGGTTTGTTGGCGGGCGCGATTAGTTCGAGGGTCTGCTCTTCCATCGCCTGATAAAAACCGAGCATCTCCTGCTCCGCTTCACCTTTTATACGAAAGGCGATCAGCAGGCCGCCGAGCTGAAGGTCAGGCACCTCGCCCGCCAGCATGAGACGATACAGCGCCAGCGCCTGTTCTTTGTCGAGATCGCGGGCGTGATTTTTACCCCGCCCGACTTCTTTGATAATTTTTGTAAAATCCATCGTATTTCCCTCACCTGCGAATGACTTCAGCATAACTCAGCCAGCGCCTCGACGTCATTCGGAAAGGGCAATACCCGCGCCTAACGGCGACGGCGCGCCTTGATAACCTTGGTTTTCTTGAGCGGCACATATTTATTGAAGCCCGGCTCCGGCATTTCGCGCTGTTCAATCGGAAACACCGGCAGCGCGGCCAGCAGCCGTGGACCATAGTTTTTGGTCAGCAAACGGCGGTCATAAATGACGATTTCACCCCGGCATTCGTGGCTGCGGATCAGTCGACCGACCTGCTGAATCAGGTTAAACGAGGCGCTCGGCAAGCTCTGCACTTCAAACGGATAGCGTTTCAAAGTTTTTAACCATTCGCCTTCGGTGAGAATGACCGGACTGTCGATCGGCGGAAAGGCAATCTTGTGAATGTGCACCTGCGTCAGTAAATCACCTTTGAGATCAAGTCCTTCAGCAAAGGATTGCAGCCCTATCAGCACGCTGGTTTGCCCCGCTTCAACCCGATTGCGATGCTCCTCAACCAGCCGATAACGCGGCTGATCGCCCTGCACCAGCAGCATTAAACGCAGGTCGGGCAACAGTTCGACAAACTGCTGCAATGCGCGATTACTGGCAAACAGCACCAGCATGCCGCGATGCTTTTCACTCGCCAGCTCGGCGCGGAAGAAATCGCTCATCTCCTGAATGTGCTGGGCTTCGTTGGCCATCAGCGGCTCGGTGCGCATTTGCGGAATCACCAGCTTGCCTTGTTCAACATGATTAAACGGTGAATCGAGGCTTATAAACAGGTCACCGGCTTTTTCGTTAAGGCCGCTCATCTCTTGCAGACGCGAGAAACTGTTGAGGGATCGTAACGTCGCGGAGGTCACCACCACGTGCGGCACTTTGCGCCACAGCATTTTTTCCAGCTGATCGCTGACCCGAATGCCGACGCAGTGAAACACCAGATGAGTCTGGTTATCGAAATAGGCGCGGGTCACCCATTTGCCGATCGGCGCATTCGAGGCTTTGTCCAACGCGGCCAAGCGCCAGAGTTTGGTCATGGTTTCGAGATAGCCGAGCATGCGGCTCATCTGCAAAATGGCGCGATGCAGCCGCGCGATGTCATGCTTGCCGGTTTTTTCCGCCAAATCGTTGACCATATATTCGGCCAAACTGCGCAGTGCGTCGGTTAGCTTGAACTGTCGCGCGCAGAGTTCGGTCAACTCCGGCGGCAGCGCGCCCATTTCAAAGCGATATTCGGCCTCGGGCTCGTCAGCGGGCAGATAGAGATTCACCTGCTGTTCAATCAGCAGCAGCAAGTCGCGCATTTCGGCGACGTGATTGTGCAGACGCTCGGCATTCGCCAGCGGCGGTGGATTCTTTGGGGTGAACAAGCCGAGGCATTGTTCAATTTGACGCATGAAATTATCCAGCTGGAGATGGTTCCACACGGCGGTAATTTCGGCGTCGACTTCCAGCGCGTCGCGCGCAACTTCGGGTAAGTGGTGGCCTTCATCGAGCACCAGCAGCAAATCTTTGGCGTTGGGCAGCACCGATTCCGACTCCAGCGCGGCCATCACCAGCGCGTGGTTAGTCACCACCACGTCGGCGCTTTCTATCTCTTTTCGCGCCACGAAATAGGGGCATTCGCGGAAATAGTGACAGTTGCGCCCTAAACAGTTGGCCTTGTCGGTGCTGAGTTTTTGCCACAAAGGATCGGCGATGGTCTTTTTATAGTGATCGCGCAGCCCGTCCCATTCGTAGCGCGCCAACGCTTTTTCGAGGGTGGAGCAAAACTGCTGCTCTTCGCCGGTCGACGGTGCCAGCTCTTCGCCGAGAAACAGCCCGAGATCGCCCTGCGCGTTTTCGTTGCTCATCATCGACAGGTTTCGCGGACAGACATAACGCCCACGGCCAAAGGCCCCGGTAAATTTCAGGTCTGGAATGATTTTTTTCAGCAGTGGCAGATCTTTACTGAAAATCTGGTCCTGTAGCGCGACGTTGGCGGTGCTTATCACCAGCGGTTTTTCTTCGGCGCGGCTCACGGCAATTCCGGGAATCAGGTACGACAGCGTTTTGCCCACGCCGGTTGGTGCCTCAATGGCGAGGTGGCGGGCAGAATCGCTGGTTAATGCCTTCGCGACCTCAGCTATCATCTGACGCTGCGGGGCTCGGGAGATAAAATCCGGAATTTGCTGCTGTAGGGCTTTGTACCACTGACTGATCTGATCTTTTACTGCAGAGGACAGCGCCATGCATCTCTTATCGTTTTCAAAGGTTGCGGCTATTGTCCCACACTCGCCCTCTCGCGTCAGCCGCAAATTGAATAGCCGACCCCATTATTAGCAAACTTATTAAAATTGATGCGTTTAGCTATTTCGTGCTTATTTTTGGCTGTCATAAATTGATAACAAATATAAGGTAAAAAACTCTCGCTGCAAAAATTCCGCTGCCTGCTTTTAAGCAAGACGGAAATAACAGCACTCACGATAACAGGCGTCTTTCAAATATAAACGTTGACAGTAACGTTAAAAAAACAGGGTTTAAAATGAAACGTAATCTTCTGGCAATAATTATTCCTTCATTACTGATTGCCACGGGCGCGCAGGCTGCAGAAATTTATAACAAGGACGGAAATAAGCTTGACCTTTATGGTCGCGTTAAAGCCGAACACTATTTCTCTGATGCAAGCAGCAGTGACGGGGACCAGAGTTATGTCCGTTTTGGCTTTAAAGGTCAGACTAAAATTAATGATTCATTGACCGGTTATGGTCAGTGGGAATATCAGGTTGCCGATAATATTTCAGAAGCTCAGGGCAGCGCCGGTTCAAAAACGCGTCTCGGCTTTGCCGGTTTGAAATTCAATCAGTGGGGATCGTTCGACTACGGCCGCAATTACGGCGCGCTGTATGACATCGCAGGCTGGACCGATATGTTCCCTGAATTCGGCGGCGATGGATATACCAAGGCTGACCGCTTCATGACCGGCCGCGGCAATGGCATGGCGACCTACCGCAATCGCGGCTTCTTTGGCCTGATCGACGGTTTAAACATTGCCCTGCAATATCAGGGTAAAAACGACGACAGCTCGACGCGCACCGCCAGCACCTCAAACGGCGACGGTTATGCCGCGTCTGCGACCTACGATATTGGCGCCGGGATCAGCGCCGGTGCGGGTTATACTTCGTCGGATCGAACCAATACTCAGGCTAATTCCGCACTCGGCGATGGCGATAAAGCCACGGCCTGGAACGCCGGTCTTAAATATGATAATAACGGCGTTTATTTAGCCGCTATTTATGCCGAAACGCGTCGCATGATTGCTATTACTGCCCCAGCCGGTGCATCTAGCCAAACTGCGGCTGCCGTCAGCGGTTATGCCGATAAAGCGCAGACCTTCGAAGCCGTGGCGCAATATCAATTCGACTGGGGCCTGCGTCCTTCTTTGGGTTATGTACAAACTAAAGCCAAAGATATTGAAGGCGTCGGCGATGCTGACCTGATTAAATATATTGACGTGGCCGCCACCTATTATTTCAACAAAAATATGTCGACCTTTGTTGATTATAAAATAAACCGTTTGAGCGACGATAATAAATTGGGCCTGAACAACGACGACGTCGTGGCGTTAGGATTAACCTACCAATTCTAATAACTCTTTCTCTTTCAAATTCCGTATAAAAACAAAAAGTCCTTCGCTTCATTATTCTCTGTCCAACTTGCCGGGGTTCATCTCCCGGCTTTTTTTGGATCATACAAAAAAGTTATCGATGGCAAATAATTGCACTCTCCCTCTGTTCCAGCCCGCTGAATCTGTTACATTTTAGCCTCTTCGTTTAGGAAAAGACCTCTCTACACACACGACAGGACGACCACGACAATGATGAAAAAAGCTTCGCTTTACGGAACTGGCGCGCTGGTATTTTTAGCGCTTACGGGATGCGCCCAGCAGTCAAAATCGGACGCCACCGCGCAGTTAAACGATCAATCGGTGATGGCGCTGAACTGGTTCCAGCAGTCGGGAGAGTATCAGGCGCTGGCGTATCAGGCTTTTACCACGGCGACATACGCTTTTGACGGCGCGCAGTCGTTGACGGGCAAACCGAAAGCGGTGGTGGTCGATCTTGATGAAACGATGATTGATAACAGCGCCTACAGTGCCTGGCAGGTCAAGGCCAACAAGCCGTTCGACGATAAAACCTGGTCTGAATGGACGCAGGCCAAGCAGGCGAAGGCTATTCCGGGCGCGGTGAGTTTCGCGCAATACGTCGACAGTCACGGCGGGATCATGTTCTACGTGTCGAACCGTGACCATAAAGACTACGCCGCCACCGTCGCCAACCTGCAACGCCTTGGTTTCCCGAACGTTAATGAAAAAACCCTACGTCTCAACACTAACACCTCGAACAAGCAGGCACGTTTTGACGCCATTAAGGCCGAGGGTTACAACATTGTGCTTTACGTCGGCGACAACCTGAATGATTTTGGCGCGCTGACGTATCACAAGAGCAACGCCGAGCGTCGTAACTTCGTAAACAGCAACCACGGTAAGTTTGGCACGCAGTTTATCGTCCTGCCGAACCCGTTATATGGTGATTGGGAGTCGGGTTTAGCGCCTGGTTATAATAAGTTGACGCCTGAGGCGAAGCTTAAGGTTAGGGAAGAGGCGCTTCAAAGCTGGAGTGGGAAGAGTTAGACCAAATCTCGTGTGGTTTTAGATTTGGAATCTAAAGGCAATTTTCTTAGATTCTAAATCTTTTAGGTCAAAGTCTTTTGGATCAAAGTATTTGGATTCAAAATCTTTGGATTCAAAGACTTTTGGGTCAAAGTCTTTAAAATCAACTGCATGCGCTTCGCTTACTGGGCGCTGGCCCAGACCAGGCAGAAGGTGCTTTAACGAGCACCCTCTGCACTCCCGCGTTTTTCTTCCACAGTTGCAACGTGAGGACTACAAAGGGAGATCGTTTCAGGCACATTGGTGAGTGGCGTAGGTCGCGCGGCTTCGCCGTCCCCTCGCTGCGTTCACAAGCCAAAAACGTCTTGTTCATCTCCGCTCAGCGCCGCCCTGAGGCCGCCAATTACAGCCCCAACAGAAAAAACGGATACTTTTAAGCGGTCAAAGGCCGATCACTCAAACATAAAATGCTTTGTTAAAAAGGATCGGTCCTTGACCGCTCAAGAGTATCCGCCCTTGCCGTAAATGTTGTGACAGGTTGAGGAGTCGGTTCTTGACCGCTGAAAAGTTTCCGCCCTTGCTTTAATTGCTGTGATTGGCGGCTTCAGGGCGGCGCGGAATGGAGTCGAGCAAGACGTTTTTGGCTTGCGAACGTAATGAAGGGAGCGCGAAGCGCCGCGACCTACGCCACGCGCTGTGGTCACTGGAAAGATCTACGGATTTAGTCCTCATGTTGCACCTATGGAAAAAAAGCGCGGGATTCTCAAGGGTGTTCGCTTAGGAACATCCTTGAGGCGGTCTGCGCCGCCGCGCAGTAAGCGAAGCGCATGAACTTGAACTTGAAGTTGAATCTACAACCGCAATGGCTCGGTCAAGCCCAGCAACGTACAGTAAGCGAAGCGCATGCAGTTGAACTTAAAAACCGCCAATGCTCGGTCAAGCCCAGCAACGCGCAGTAAGCGAAGCTCATGCACTTGAAGTTGAAGTTGAACTTGAACTTGAACTTGAACTTGAACTTGAACTTAAAGATGAAATTGAAAAGAAAAATTCAAATTCAATTTCAAATTTTTTTGTACATAACTGTTGTTGATTCCAAAACCCCTTTTGTCGACATCGCATAATCAGGGATCACTCCACTCACCTCATATCCCAGCGAATGGTAAAGCCCCTGCGCTTCCGAGTCGGTCACGGTGTCGAGTATCAGCAGGGATTTGTTTTCGCGTTTTGCCAGCTTCTCAATCGACTGCATCAGCTTTCTGGCGATTCCCAATCTTCTTGAATTTGGATGAACCAGCAGCTTGGCGACCTCGGCGCGGTGAGCGCCATTTCCAGACATGCTGACCACCAGCTGCACCGTGCCAACAATTTTACCGTCGATACGAGCGACCAGAATTCTGCGCTGGCCTTCGGCGAAAATAGGTAACAGCTGATGCCAAAAAGTCAGCGCCTCGGCCTGTCCGAAAGGCGGCACGAAACCCACGCTCGCGCCGAGGGCTACGCAGCCTTCCAGCGTTTCAGAAAGACTCAAGAGATCGGCGCGTGAAAAATCTTGAGAATATGGCTCATTTTTTAATTCACTAATGACTATCACGTGTTTTATTCCTTGAGATCGAGGCTGATAAATTCATAATAAACAGCAATTCTTCGACCTTGGCAACTTGTACAAGCACATTATTCATGTACAAGTTAGCTCGGTAGGATTAGAGTAAGAACCAGCTGAGTCATTTAACGGAATATCTCTATGTCTTTGTACAGCATCGGCGAGGTCGCACGCATTTGCGGCATCAACCCTGTCACACTGCGCGCCTGGCAGCGACGTTATGGTCTACTTAAACCTCAACGTACCGAAGGCGGACACCGTTTATTTGATGAAAATGACCTCGAAACTATTCGCACCATCGTCGGCTGGATCAATCGCGGCGTGCCGGTCAGTCAGGTAAAAGGCCTGCTCGAAGAGACTACCGCGCCCCTAGCCAGTGGCTGGACACAGCTCGAACAACAGCTGATGGCCGTCGTTCAGGAAGAGAAAACGCAAAAAATTCGCCAGCTAATTGCTGAATTGGCGCGTGATTACCCTGCTGAAAATCTGGTTGATAACGTTATCCGCCCGCTGCGCTCGCGCCTTTCCTCTAATCCATCGACGCATTATCTGCGCGGATTGCTCGACGGCGTGCTGATCGAACACGCGGTCTCCTGCATGAGCGCGCTGCATAAAAAATCGGGCAATAAAACGTTGCTGGTGGGCTGGGGTGAAATAGACCGCACCGAACTGTGGCTCGAAGCCATTCTGCGCAGTCAGGCAGGCAGCCCAATCGACCTGCTCCCCGATCCTTTTATCGACCCGCAGGTTGAAAACTTTAAAGCCGAACAGATTCTGCTCTGGGCCGAAGGTCGTTTGAATCGTATTCAACGAAGCAAATATTTGCAGTGGCAGCAAGCAGGCTACCCTGTCACTCTGCTTGGCAGCGCCGCCGTATTGTTAAATACTTCTGAATCAGCCGAAGAAGAAGCCGTAGAGAGTCACGACGAAGCTCATGGCGTATAAACTCCCCGCTCGTTGAATTGCCGATCAGCTTGAATTGTCGATCAGTAAATTGAGTTCTAATAAATAGAATGCTGGTCCAAAACCTTGCCTTAACCTGTTATCTTCACGACAGATCTGTTTAATAAAAATCTGTCGTTACGGATAACTACGGCTATTATTTTCTGAGTGACTTGAAAGGTAAGGTGGATTGCGCATGAAAATCGCCATCATTGGCAGTGGCATCTCGGGGTTGAGCTGTGCATGGAAGCTGTCACAACAACAGCCTACGTGGGAAGTGACGCTTTTCGAGGCTAACAAAACGCTTGGCGGACACGCCACCACGGTCGACGTTCATCTCGATGGGCGCGATTACGCCCTTGAAACCGCCTTTACCGTCTACAATCCGCAGGCTTCACCGCACTTTTCCGCCCTGCTCGACCAACTCGGTATTGAAGGCCAAGCCGTCGAGAACAGTTTTTCTCTGCATAATCCTGATACCAAACTCGAGTTTCACAGCGGCAAGCCGTTCGTTCAACGCGGCAATATGTTGAAGCCTGCCTATTGGCGCTTTCTCGGCGAAATAAAACGCTTTAACGCCCTGTGCAAGGCGCGCTTGCAGCAGCCGGAAAAGAGTGAAGCGACGCTGTCTACCTTATTGCGCAAGAACGGTTTTTCGGCCTATTTTGCCCTGCACTATATTCTGCCAAGAGCCGCGACCATCTGGTCACTGTCGATGGAAGATATGGGCAAGTTTCCGCTGCCGGTCTTTTTGCGCCTGTTTGATCAGCACGGATTATTTGACGACGCGCCCAAGTCACAGGCAAAGATAATTGCGGGCGGATCGCGCGAGTATATTCGTCGCCTCGAGCAGCTGTTGCCGGCAAACGTCACTCTGTTAACCCATACGCCGGTCGTTTCGGTGACGCGTGCGGCCAACGCCGTGACAGTCAGCTCGGCGCGCGGGAATGAAGTTTTTGATCAGGTGATTTTTGCCTGTCATGCCGATCAGGCGCTGTCGTTGCTCGACACGCCAACCGACAGCGAAAAACAGGTGCTTGGCAGCTTGCCCTATAAAACCAACGACGTGGTGCTGCATACCGATATCCACCAGCTGCCGCCGAATCGACTGGCGTGGGCCAGCTGGAACTATCGCCTGCCGAATGGCGTGGGCAATGCGCTGGGGCAAACGCCGTCTGCGCCGGTGCATCGGGCGATTGTGCGCGAGCGGCCGGTCAGCGTGACCTACAATCTAAATATTTTGCAGGGCATCGCCTCGCCAAAAACCTTTTGCCTGTCGTTGAATCCGCTGAAACCGGTCGATGAAAACAAGATTTTACTGCGCACCACTCATCGTCATCCGGTATTAAACCTTTCCAGCCTGCAATCGCAGCGCCAGCGCGACCTGATTAATGGTCACAATCGCTCCTGGTTTTGTGGCGCGTATTGGCACAACGGGCTGCATGAAGATGGCGTGATCAGTGCTAATGAAGTGGTGAACAAGCTGCTGGCGCACGACTCGGCCTAGCGCGTTCGGCTCCCGTTAATGCGAGAGCCGAACGGCTGAGTTACATTTTTTTCAAAGTATCGGTCGGGATTTCCGCTTCTGCTAATGCCACCACTTTGCTTTTAAACACAAAACGCCCCAGAGTCACCAACAGCACGGCCCCTAAAATCACGCCCAATGCCACCCATTCCACCGGCGATAATGATTCGCCGGCAAAGCCGATGCCGAGCAATACGGCAACGATCGGATTGACGTAGGCGTAGCTGGTGGCAATCGCCGGTCTGACCGTTTTAAGCAAATACATGTAGGCGCTGACCGCAATCATCGACCCGAAAATCACCAGATAAGCCAGAGCGCCGAATGCGGCAGGCGAAGGCAGCTCGACCAGATGTTCGCCGCTCAGACGGCTGGCAATCAACAGCACCACGCCCGCGACCAGCATCTCGGCGGCGCCCGCCATCAGTCCTTTTGGCAAGGTGACGCGCGAACTGAGCACCGATCCAAAAGCCCAGCTCAGCGACGCCATCAAAATCAGCAGCGCGCCCCACGGATTGCCGTTCAAATTGCTGCCGGTATTGAGCAGCACAATGCCAAACAGGCCAAGCGCCACGCCCGCCCACTCAATTCGACTATTCGGCATGCCCCACATGCGGCTGAAACATAAGGTAAATAGTGGCACGGTCGCGACCATCACCGCCGCAATGCCGGAAGGCACGTTGAGATGTTCGGCCACGGTCACCAACCCATTGCCGACGGCGAGCAGCAAAATGCCGATCATTCCCGCCGCGATCCACTCGCGCAGCGCCGGGACTTTGTGTCCGCGCAAAAGAAGAAAAACAAACATCAGAATGCCCGCCGTCAGGAATCTAAAACCGGCCATCATCAGCGGCGGCCAGCTTTCTACGCCGACGCGAATAACCAGATAGGTTGAACCCCAAATGAAATAGAGAGCAAATAAGGAGGCAATCAGCGGCAGAAGATTGCGCAGAGCTGAACGAGACATAGAATTGACTTATCACCAAAATTTGAGAGGCAGACAGTAAACGCTATAGTCGCGCTTTCGAGCAAGTAAAGCCGTGCTATTGCCTTCAAAGATGAGAAAAAAATCACGCTCTGGCGGGCAAAATTGTTTCTAAAAGGTTAATCGCACAAATTATGACTGTGTCACTGCGGGTAAAAGTCTTATAATCAAGCTCTGGTTTTTAACAAAGTCCGGCAAAAATGAATAATCTAGGTAAAAAGCTGTTTATCGCGCTATTCGGCCTGATGGCAATTGGCTCCATCGGCGGTGTGATGGTTGCAGGGTATGCCATTGTTATCGAAGAGCCTGTCAAGATGCCTGCCAGCGTGCCAACGCCCGCCGCGGCTCCTGCGTCTGCCACTTCCTGATCCCCGCAGTGAAGTCTTCCCTGTTGCAAGCGTGATTCCTGTTGCAAGCGTGATCGTGTAAATACCAAATCGCGCTGCAATATATTCACCTCATCAATAATTAAATAATATTCCATTCAAAATTAGCATCTTTTTAATTGGGGCTATTTATTTTTAATGGCTTTATAATTATGGCTTCTCCTTTCAAAAAAAGTTTCTTTGACAAATAGATAACAAGGGACATGCCATGACCATTATTTTAAATAAATTCGCACTTAACCCCTCTATATATAGTGAAGCGCTGTGGAATAAAACGCCCACAGTAAAAGAAATTCTTAATGTGTTGCAGCATATAGGTAATAGACCCAAAAACTTTCAACCTACTTTTTTAGCACAATCAAATGAAATTATTCGGAGGTCTCCCAGTAGGCCCATCTTCACAATCGATGAATACCCCGAACAGTTCGTCAATAATCTTAACGCGAATAACGACAAACTCACTGCCAAACGGCCAGAATCTTCACGATTTAGCGGATTAAGAAGAAGAGAATTAAACATTAAAACTGATTTTTATAAGCCGCTTCCGTTACCGAAACCCTTTGGCCTATTGCCTCAAAGCAAGCCCGCGGTCAAAGGGTCGCTACCCGCTATTGTTATTACTCCGCCGCAGCCGGAACCGATTAACGTTGAACCAGCGCGCAAGCCAAGGCGCCTGTGGTCCGCGCCCGTGCCGCTTATTCTGCCGCCGCAGCCGGAACCGATTAACGCCGAGCCAGCGCGCAAGCCAAGGCGCCAGTGGTCCGCGCCCGTGCCGCTTATTCTGCCGCCGCAGCCGGAACCGATTAACGCCGAGCCAGCGCGCAAACCAAGGCGTCAGTGGTCCGCGCCAGTGCCGCTTATTCTGCCGCCGCAGCCGGATAATATTGACGCAGACGAATTGCCTGCACCGCCTCTTCCACTCGTTGAACTTTTTGGTGGTCTTAAACCAGAAGATATTATTGACGACGGAACGTTATCTGAGGATGAATTCCTTTGGCGAGCAGATAAACTTTTAGAAACTTTCCAAAAAATGCGTGAGCTGATGAAAATTGCTTACAGCTAGCGGTTGATAATTAAATATCAGCCCACGCTTTAAAATAATTTAATAAAAACTACGCCTCGGGCTGCCAATTTCTTAAGCGGCGGCTCCAGCGTTCAAATATCATATCGACGATAATCGCCAGCAGCGCAATAACCACCGCGCCCTGTAATACATAGGCTGTATTAAATCCGCTTAAACCAATAATAATCGGTGAGCCTAAACTTTGCGTGCCGACGGTCGAGGCGATCGCCGCCGTACCAATATTTATAATCACCGAGGTGCGGATACCGGCGATGATCACCGGCGACGCCAGCGGCAGTTCAACGCGGCTTAAAATTTGCCAGCGATTCATCCCTACGCCTTCGGCAATTTCACGCGCGGAGGACGGCACGGATTCGATTCCCGCAATTGTGCCCTGCAAAATCGGCAGCAGCCCGTAAAGCACCAGCGCGATAATCGCCGGTTTTTCGCTGAATCCCATCACGGGCACCGCGACGGCCAACACGGCAACCGGCGGAAAGGTCTGCCCCATCGCCACCAGCGTTTCGATTAGCGCACGAAATTCTTTGCCTGCGCGACGGGTCACGCCAATGCCCGCCAGCATGCCAATAATCACGGCGATCAGGCTTGAAACGCCCACCAGCAGCAGATGCGCCAGCACTAAACGGGCGAAACTGTCCTGTAAATAGACGGGCCTGTCGAGCGCGGGAAACAGCGCGTGGAACAGCCAGCCAAGCGAGGTCATGCCAAATACCAGCGCCAGAAAGGCGGCAATAACCCAGCTCAGCGGGTCGCGCAGCATTCGAATCGGCAGCGAGGCTTGCGCGTTCATGGTTTGGCTCCGACATCGATCAGATCGGAAAAATGTAGTACGCCGAGCGGTTTTCCGCCTTCATCGCACACGGGTAATTGTTCTGTGTGGCGCGCCACAAATTCGGACAACGCTTCGCGCAGCGTCATCGACGCCGTCACCGGTTCACCTTCGGCCTGTTCACCCGCACGAAGCCGCTCGCCGACCCGAGTCAGCGCCAACAGTTTGATGCCGCTGTCGCTGCGCCCAAAAAAATCGGCGACAAACGGCGTCGCGGGCTGAGTTAGCAGCTCCAGCGGCGTGCCTTGCTGAACGATTTTTCCTTCGCTGAGCAGCACAATGCGGTCCGCCAGTGTGAGCGCTTCATCAATATCATGGGTGACCAGCACGATCGTTCGGTCCGAAAGCTGATGAATACGCGCGATTTCATGCTGCAAGGTGGCGCGCGTCACGGGGTCGAGCGCGCCAAAGGGTTCGTCCATCAACAACACTTCCGGATCAGAAGCCAGCGCCCGCGCCACGCCAACTCGCTGCTGCTGACCGCCGGAAAGCTGATGCGGATAACGTCCACGAAACTGCGCCGGATCAAGATGCAGCAACGTCATTAATTCCGTCACCCGATCGCGAATTTTGGCTTTCGGCCATTTCAGCAGTTGCGGCACGGTGGCGATATTCTGCTCCACCGTCCAATGCGGAAACAGCCCGATAGACTGAATCGCGTAGCCCATCCTGCGGCGCAGATCTTGCGCGCGAAATTTTTCGATAGGCTCATCGGCAAAGGTAATTTGCCCTCTGTCGTGCTCCACCAGCCGATTTATCATCTTCAGCGTGGTCGATTTTCCCGATCCCGAGGTGCCGATCAGCACGGTAAATTCACCTTTGGCGATGTGCAGATCGAGCTCCTCAACCACCGCTTTGCCCGCAAAATGCTTGCTTACTCCTGAAAAATTGATCATCTGCGCGAGGTCTCCAGCAGTGAGACAAGAAATTTAAACAGCCCGTCGACAATCGCCGCCATCAACACCACGGGGATCACGCCGAGCAGCACCAGATCCAGCGCGCTGCTTAACAGACCTTGAAACATGATGGCCCCTAATCCGCCCGCGCCAATCAGCGCCGCGACCATCGCCATGCCGACCGTTTGCACCGCGACTATTCGCACGCCCGCCAACACCACCGGCAGCGCAATCGGCACCTGCACCTTGAAAAAAACCTGTGGGCGACTCAGGCCCATGCCGGTTGCGGATTCGATAACCGCAGGCGCGACCGAATGCAGCCCCGCAATCACGCTGCGCACCAGCGGCAACAGCGAATAAAGCACCAGCGCGATAATCGCCGGTGCCGCGCCAATGCCGCTAATGCCGTGCGCGCCAAGCCACGGAATCGCCTTGGCCAGGCCAGCAAGCGGTGCCAGCAGCAGGCCGAATAGCGCAATAGAAGGCAAAGTTTGGATAATATTGAGGAAGGAAAGAATCGACGGCCGCCAGCGTGGCGATCGGCTGCAAAAAATGCCAAGCGGCAGGCCAATCAGCACCGCCGGGACAAGCGTGCCGACCAAAATGCCGAGATGCTGCCACAGCGCGGCGTTGAACACGTCTTCGCGATTTTCATACTCTTTTAACAGAGAAAGCTGTGACAGTTCGCCGCTTGCCAGAAGCAGCACAATCGGCAGCGCCAGCTGGAGATTTAACAGCACGCGAAACGAGTGATTGAGGGTAAAACGGCTGATGGCATCGGAGGCGATGAGCAGCGACAGCGCGGTCGTCGCCCAGAATCCGCCGCCGAAAGAGATGCGCGCCAGACTCTCTTCATCACCGCCGGTTAACACGACGGCCTGATGCCCAGCCAGCGCCACCAGCGAGGCCAGCAAGATTTCGGCCAGCAGCAGAATGAGCAAATAAATACGGCGCGACGGCGAGACAAATACCAGCGCCAGCAGGCCAATGACCGGCAGTAACAGCAGCGCCCACGCCCCTTTTAGCAGGCCGGAAAGCGGAATGCCTTCTCCGGACATCAGCCGATTTGGCGCGTGAGTCACAAAGGCCAAACCGGCTCCGGCGGCGATTAACAGCACGAGCAGCGTAAACAGTACGCGGTTTTTTACGCTTATATTCAAAATGTTACGCCCATTTTCAACCATTATCCCCCGCCTGCCCTGCTTCAGCGCCGTTATTTCGCTTTAACAAATCCTTTCTGTTGCAGATATTTAGCCGCAACTTTCTTGGCATCGGCTCCGCCCACCGCGATTTGGGCGTTGAGTTTTTGCAGCGTCGGGCCATCCAGAGAAGCAAACACCGGTTTCAGCAGCGCGGGAATTTGCGGATATTCTTTCAAAACAGCTTCACGAATAATCGGCGTCGGCGCGTAAATAGGCTGTACGCCTTTCGGGTCCTGTAACGTTTGCAGCCCCAGCGCCGCCACCGGGCCGTCGGTGCCGTAAGCCATCGCGGCATTAACGCCCGAGGTTTTTTCGGCCGCCGCTTTAATCGTCACCGCCGTATCGCCACCGGCCAGCGACAGCAGTTGGTTCTGTTTCAGCTTGAAATTATAGGCATTTTCAAACGCAGGCAAGGCATCGGGACGCTCGATAAACTCCGCCGAGGCCGCCAATTTGAAATCACCGCCGCCATCAATCCATTTACCCAAATCGGCCAGCGTTTTCAGATGATTGGCCGTCGCTACGTCCTGTCGTACCGCGATAGTCCAGGTGTTATTAGCCGGAGACGGATCGAGCCAGACAATTTTATTCTGCTCATAATCGAGCTTTTTAACCTTGTCGTAGCCTTGCTGGGCGTTTTTCCACGCCGGGTCTTTATCGTCGGAAAAGAAGAATGCGCCGTTGCCCGTGTATTCCGGATAAATATCAATTTCACCCGCCGTAATCGCCCCACGCAACACTTTCGTGTTGCCAAGTTGCAGTTTATTCACGGTTTTAATGCCGTTGGCATCAAGCACCTGAATGATCAAACTCCCCAGCAACGAGCCTTCGGTATCAATTTTTGACCCCACCTTAACGCTGTCGGCGGCCTGTGCAGAAAAGCTGAATGTTCCTATCAACGCCATCGCCGCTGCGGCAGCTATACTTCTCAAACCCACATTTCCTGTTATGCGCTGCATATTATTTCCTCTTATTGAGTAGAAGAGCGGCAGAGATCAAAGTAAAAAAAGTAGAATTTGTACATAAAATGAGATGTTACAAGGATAGTTCAAATTATGACGAGAGCACAAAACCGCCCGTCATAAAAGCTGGCGACGGGAGAAGAAAATGTGGACCCGCGCGCTCGGCTTTCGTCCTACTTCGCTGAAAAAATCCGAATGAATAAGGTCCGCGTCAACGCGGCGTTTAATCGAATAATGAGGCAATTATGAGCACTGACACCCAATCCAGAAAAATCCACGCGGCGGTGGTAGACAGCCATCAGCATCTTGCGTTTCAGCAATTAGATCTCGCCGAACCGCTCGAAAACGAGGTTTTGGTTAATATCGTGGCCTGCGGAATTTGCCACACCGATCTCGGCTTTATGACCGAAGGCGCTATTTTAGGCCACGAGGGCGCGGGGATCGTCGAGCGCGTCGGCAGCGCGGTAACCGCGGTAAAACCCGGGGACCACGTTCTTCTCTCCTATCAATCCTGCGGCAAGTGCGCGCCCTGTGAAGACCATCAGCCTTATGCGTGTGAACATTTCACCAAGCTTAATTTCGGTTTCCAACGGCTTGATGGCAGCAGCGCTTATCCAGAAAAAGTTCACGGCCACTTTTTTGGTCAGTCGGCGTTTGCCGATTACACGCTGGTCACCGAGCAGAATCTGGTAAAAGTTGACGCTGATTTGCCGCTCAACGTGTTGGCCCCGCTGGGCTGCGGCGTGCAAACCGGTGCGGGCACGGTGTTAAATACTTTAAAAGTACAGCCCGGCGAAAGCCTGATGGTAATGGGCACCGGCGCAGTGGGTCTCTCGGCCATTATGGCGGCCAAAATTGCCGGCGCGAAAACGATTATTGCCGTCGATCGCGACCCTGCCCGTTTAGCGCTAGCAAGCAAGCTTGGCGCAACCGAAACCATTAATTCCGATCAGGAAAATTACCTCGCCACGCTTTGTCCGCATCTGGATTACGTCATCGACACCACCGGAATCGGCCATTTGGACGAGTTTGCACAAGAGGTGTTAAAAGCGGGCGGCACGCTGGTGCGTCTGACCGGTTCCGCAAGTGAGCCTCTTACGCAGGGCCGCAAGGCGATCAGCGTGATTCAGGGCAATTCCGTCGCGCAGGAGTTCCTGCCGCAGCTCATAACCTATTGGCAGCAGGGAGAATTCCCGCTGGAGCAGTTGATCACTTACTACGATTTTGACGACATCAATCGTGCAGTGAGAGATGCCAAGCGTGGCAACGTAATTAAAGCGGTGCTGGTCTGGGAATAGAGGTAAGGAAAAAAGAGGAATAAAGGCAGTCACTGAGGCGGCAGGGATTTTGGAACGGCGTTTAAAATCGGACAGATATAAAAAGGATTTAATTTAATCTTGTGATGTGGGTGTCTGGACGTCTATACTGCCTTTTTTAATAAAAGCGTAGTTAAAAAAATGACTGACACTATTGCGGCCTCTTCCGCCGCCTCGACAGGGTTTACTGATACCTCCAGCGTCGGCGATCAACCGACGCTGATCCGCTCCGCCGCCGACATTACCCGCCTGGTCAATCAGGGCGCGACCAAGCTCAGCGATGCGCGCATCGTCATTGCTATCGCGCTCGGAGGCGTTTTCCTCGACGCCTATGACCTCGGCGGTTTGGCATTCGGCATGAAAGATATCACCCGCCAATTTGGCCTTACCCCTTCTGGCGCAGGCATGGTTGCGTCGGCAATTACCCTCGGCGCAATCGTTGGCGCGCTGTTTGGCGGCTATTTGACCGACAAAATCGGCCGTTATCGCGTTTTCATGGCCGATATGTTTTTCTTCGTGGTTGCCGCGTTGGCCTGTGCTTTTGCGCCAAATGAATGGGTGCTGGGCATTTCACGCTTCGTAATGGGTGTGGGCGTCGGGATAGATTTACCCGTCGCGATGGCGTTTTTGGCCGAGTTTTCCAAGCTTTCGGGGCGCGGCAACAAGGCTTCGCGGGTCGCGATGTGGTGCCCGACGTGGTACGCCGCCATCAGTATTTCCTATCTGCTGGTGCTGCTGCTTTATGCCGTGCTGCCCGCCGATCAGACTGACATCCTCTGGCGCATCATCCTCGGTTTTGGTGCCGTGCCCGCCCTGCTGATCATCGCCATCCGTCATCGTTACATGAATGAATCGCCTGTCTGGACCGCCAATCAGGGCGACCTCGAAGGCGCGGCGGCTATCCTGCGTCGTTCATATAATATCAACGTGGAAGTGGCGAAAGACGCCAACCTGCATCCGCAACCGGCCGTGCGTAAAGCCGCGTGGAGCAACTACGGCGAGCTGCTGAAAGGCGTGTATCTCAAGCGCACAATTTTGGCCACCGTCACCTCGCTGGTGTCGCCGTTTGCCTATAACGCCGTGGCCTTTGGCCTGCCGGTGATTCTGTCGACCTTCCTCGCACAGTCGATTCTGAGCACCATTTTGTTCTCGCTGGGCCTGAATCTGTGCTTCGCCTTTGTGGGCGGACTGCTGGCGGTGCGCTTCGTGCCGAAGTTTGGCGCGTGGAATATGACGCTGGCGGGTTACGCGTTGCAGCTGATTGCGATGGTTGGACTGGCGCTGGTCGGCCATCCGGATAACGGCACGCAGGCGGCCATTTCTATCGCTATGCTGGCGTTGTTCCTGTTTGGCCAAGGCATTGGGCCGGGTTCGCACACCATGACTTTCGCCTCGCTGAGCTATCCGACCTCGCTGCGCGGCGTTGGCGTCGGCTTCAACCAGATTCTGGTGCGCACCAGCTCCACCGCGTCGCTGTTCCTGTTCCCGGTGCTCTCTGCCGCACTGGGAACCGGCGTATTCTGGGTGATCGCCTTTGCACCGTTGATCGGCCTGATTGTGCTGCTGGCAATCCGTTGGGAGCCATCAGGTTATGACGTCGATGCAGAAGATTTTGTGGTCGAAGAAGTCAAAGCCTAACTGTTTTCCTTTGGTTAGATAACCGCGAATCCTTAACTTAGATAACCGGCGAGCGTGGCGCAAAAACGGGCTGTAATCCAGACTCGATGAGTAGCGCCACCAGCTCGTGCCCGCCATTTGGCCGACCTTGGGCAAACTCTATCTCGCTGGCAAAAATCGGCGTTATCCAGAATAAATTGACCGGATCGCCATAGGTTTGCGGCAGGTCTATTTTACCCAGCGGCTCGCCGAGTTTTGCCGACACGATGTGACCTTCATAACCCAGCGGCGCGACCGGCGACAGCAAGGTGTGCGCCTCGCCAAGCCAGCTCAGCGTCTCCCACGGCAGCTGCGCGTAGGCCGACATCGCGCTCGCCATCTGCACCGCGTTAGCTTCATCGACGTACTCCTTGCCTACTGAAAACGCCAGCTCAATGCGGCGGTGCGCTTCTGCCTCATCGTTATAAATAAGCTCAATTTGCGGCATCGGACGAATGCTCATGCCCAGCGTGAAGAAATAGTAATTATCTTCGTCTTCATGCTGTGAAATCGCCATCGGCGGCCAGGTGCCCTGATCGATCGAATAGTATTTTACCGCCGAACCAAAACGCTGCTCGTAGCTGGCAATAAAATTGCGCTGCAACTTCGGCCACGGATTGTGCTCTTCATTTTGCCAGTCGCGCCAGAATTGACGGGTTTTATCCGCCAGCGCGTATTGAGTATTGGTTGAAGCAGAACCCAGCGGGAAGGTCAGCGGATTTTGCTGAATGCAGCCCGCCGAATAGCTGACGGAATGGTCGATATACAGGCTCCAGCCCGGAATCACCGCCAGCAGCAGCCCGTGATACCACAGCGCCGCGCCGTCGTCGCTTTCATTCCATAAAATTTGAATACCCGCCGGATCCAGCGGCGCTTCGGCCTCAAGGCAGCGGCAAAAAGGCGCGGCCAGCATCGGCGGCAGGCCGTGTTCAAGGGCAAAATTGTCATCTTCTGCGGGCGCAGGAGAAAGGTTGCGCACCCAGCAGCCGCGCATACGTGGGAAGCGATCGCGCAGGTCTTCACGCGCATAAATATAGAGATAAACTACCCGTTCATCCTGCTCGACAATGGCGGTCAGGGTCTTTTTATCATTGCTGATTTCAGCGAGTATTTCTGACTGGCGCATATCACCTCAACAGGTTAAGCCGCTGCTTCTTTTGATTAAGATAGGATTTATTAAGTTCGCGGGTTTGTTAACCTAAAGTGTAGAACGTCTGCGGCTCAGCGATAACGGGCATTAATCTCAAAACATAGCTAAACAGGCGCCAGAGAGGTAAAAACTGTCTCAATAGCCGCTTTTAGCGGCAATATTTTAGCGGCAATAGAGGCGAAACAGCTGGGCGAGATGGGCCGCCATCGGCGAGAGCGTGGCATCTTTACGTTGAATAAGGTGAAAGGTTGCCTTGGGCAGCGGCTGATCCAACTCCAACGCCACCAGACTTGGCCCAATCAGCGGATCGTTGATAATGTCTGAAGAAAGCACGGAGAGGAAATCGGTTTTCGCCAGCAGGCTGGTGCAGGACATAAAGGTTTCGCACACCACGCTGACCTTGGGCTCGACGCCGCGCTCGCGAAACATTTCGCTCAGCAGCTTGTAATAACTGCCGCGCGGCGTGGGCAGCGTCCAGTCACAGTGCAGCAATTCGTGAATCGAGCGCGCTTTCTCCATTGGATGTCCGCGCCGACAGACTACGCGATACTCTTTATCCATAAGTTTTTCGTATAACAGTTCGTTATCATAGGCGCTTTGGTAGTAAGTGTTGATCGTGAAGTCTAATTGCCCCTGCCGCAGCTCCGGAATCATTGACACCAATTGCCCCTCGGCGATGCGCACTTTGACCTGTGGAAATTCGCGATGAAACCGGTCGATCACTTCCGGCATAATCGTGCGCGCAATGCTCGCGCCGATGCCAATATTCACCTGCCCGCTGGTCGCGCCCAATCGCTGGGCAATATCCTCCTGCGCGACCCGTAATTCCTCAAGAATCAGGCTAGCACGCTTGAAAAAAATCTCGCCACATTCGGTCATCGTCACGCCCTGACGGCGGCGAATAAACAGCTGCGCGCCGAGGCCATCTTCCAGCTCTTTTATTGATTTGGTTAACGCCGGTTGCGAAAGATTTAAAAAGCGACTGGCCGCCCTGATACTGCCCTGCCGACTCACCGCCACAAAGGCCCGCAATTGATGCATTTTAATTTGCGATGACATAGCGCTTATTGATAACCCCTGATTATCACCATAAAGAATTTGTCATCTTATACGCGGTGATTGCTTTGTGTACATTGAAATCAGCGCCATTACACTGCAAAAAGAATAATTATCAGGTTTCGTTAATCATTACGTCGAAAAACAAGAGAGCACAACATGATTGAAGCAGGCGATAAATCCTCACTACAGGCGCTTAACGCGCGGGTTGACCAAATTTTTCCGGCCTTGCAGCAGCAGCGCCGAGATTTGCATAAGTATGCAGAATCAGGCTGGCTGGAGTTCCGCACCTCGACGCTGGTCGCCGATCGTTTAAACGAGCTGGGTTACAGCCTGCAATTAGGTCGTGAAGTGATCGACGCCGACGCGCGAATGGGCCTGCCCTCAGCCGAAATTTTGCAGCAGCAGGAGCAGCGCGCGCTGGAACAGGGCGCTATCGCCCGCTGGATGCCGCATTTTTCCGGCGGATTCACCGGCATTGTCGCCACGCTTGCGACGGGCAAACCGGGCCCGGTGATGGGTTTTCGCGTGGACATGGACGCGCTGGATCTTAATGAGCAATTAAACGACCAGCATCGCCCGCACCGCGAAGGTTTTGCTTCGCTTAACGGCGGGATGATGCACGCCTGCGGCCACGACGGCCACACGACGATCGGTTTAGGGCTGGCGCAGCTGCTGATGGAGCATCGCGAGCGGCTGTGCGGCACCGTCAAGCTGATCTTCCAACCCGCCGAAGAAGGCACGCGCGGCGCAAAATCGATGGTTGCAGCGGGCGTGGTCGACGACGTCGATTTCTTCACTGCCATTCACATTGGCACCGGCGTGCCGGCCAATCATATTGTTTGCGGCAACGACACCTTTATGGCGACCACCAAGCTGGACGTCACTTTCACCGGCGTGGCGGCGCACGCGGGCGGCAATCCTGAACAGGGCCGCAACGCCTTGCTGGCCGCGGCGCAGGCAACCTTGGGCCTCCACGCCCTGCCGCGTCACAGCGCCGGAAGCTCGCGCATTAACGTCGGCGTGTTGCAGGCGGGCACGGGCCGCAACGTGGTGCCTTCCAGCGCCACCATGAAAGTTGAAACCCGTGGCGCGACCAATGAGGTGAACGAATTTATCTATCAGCAGGCGCTGAAGGTGATTTCCGGCGCTGCCGAAATGTATCAGGTGCAGGTTGAAACGCATTTAATGGGCGCGGCGCAAAGCAGCAAGCCAACCGCGCCGTGGGTGCATTACATCCACCAGCAGGCGGAAAAGCTCGGCCTGTTTGAAGAGATCATCGACAGGCAGGAAGGCGCGGCGGGTTCGGAAGACGCGACCTACATGATGGAGCGGGTAAAAGCGCTCGGTGGTCAGGCTTCTTACGTGATTTTCGGCACCGATTTGAGCGCTGGACATCACAACGAAAAGTTTGATTTCGATGAAAAAGTCATGACCCAGGGCATCAAAACGCTGGCCGCGCTGGCCTTGAATATTGGCACTTATACCGGCGAGGAGAGATAAATCATGGCGGCGAATGAAAAAATCCTCGGCTTTGTAGGCGATTTTATCGATACCCAACGCGATGTGCTGTCGGCAATCAGCGATGAAATTTGGGATCACCCCGAAACGCGGTTTGAAGAATCCCACTCTTCCGCCCTGCTCGCCGACAAACTCGAAGCCGCAGGTTTTCACCTCGATCGCGGCGTTGGCGGCATGGAAACGGCGTTTATCGCCAGCGTAGGCGCAGGGAAACCGGTCATTGCCCTGCTCGGCGAGTTCGATGCGCTGGCCGGACTCAGCCAACAGGCAGGCTGCGACGTGCCTAATCCGTTGATTGAAAATGGTAATGGCCACGGCTGTGGGCATAATTTGCTTGGCACCGCAGCACTCGGCGGCGCGCTGGCGGTAAAAGCCTGGCTGGAGCAGGAAGGATTGCCGGGCACGGTGCGATTCTACGGCTGTCCGGGCGAAGAAGGCGGCTCGGGCAAAACCTTTATGGCACGCGAAGGGCTGTTCGACGACGTCGACGCGGCGTTAACCTGGCATCCAGAAACCTTTAGCGGCATGTTTTGTAACCCTACGCTCGCCAATATTCAGGCCGCGTTTCACTTTAAAGGATCGGCCGCCCACGCTGCTGCCGCGCCACACTTGGGCCGCAGCGCGCTTGACGCCCTGACCCTGATGAACACCGGCGCCAATTTTTTGCGCGAGCACATTATTCAGGAAGCGCGGCTGCATTACGCGGTCACCAACGCGGGCGGGATTTCACCGAACGTGGTGCAGGCCGAAGCTGAAGTGCTGTATCTGGTGCGCGCGCCGCAAATGGATCAGGCGCAGGCGATTTTCAATCGGGTAATTGATATCGCCAAGGGCGCGGCGCTGATGACGGGCACCACGATGACGATGCGTTTTGACAAGGCTTGCTCTAACTATGCGCCGAATCATCAGCTGGAATCGTTGATGTATCAGTATGTTAAAGCACTCGGCACGCCGGAATACAGCGCTGAAGAGCAGCAGTTTGCCGCGAAAATTCACGCCACGTTGACTGAGCAGGATATTGATAACAACCTGATTAGCATGGCGAAAACCGGCGGAATTGAAGGCCGCGCGTTTGCCGAATCGTTGCGTACTTCGCCGCTGACTGACGCCGTCGCGCCTTATAGCGCCAACGACAATGTGCTCTACGGCTCGACCGATGTTGGCGACGTTAGCTGGCTCGTGCCGACGGCGCAGTGTTTCAGCCCGTGTTTTGTGGTCGGATCGCCGCTCCACACCTGGCAAATCGTTTCGCAGGGCAGAACCTCGCTGGCGCACAAAGGCATGTGTCTGGCCGCAAAAGTGATGGCCTCGACCGCCGCCGCGCTGTTCGCCGACGTCACGCTGCTCGACGCCTGCCAGCAAGAGCATCGCGCGGCTCGCGCCCGTCGCCCGTATGTCTGCCCGATTCCTGAAGGCATCAAGCCTTCGCCGTTATGCGCAAATTGATAAATCTTTATCTTTAAATCAGATAACGCTACAAAGAAGTACCGCCTCACGCCGAGAGTCGTTCCCTGTCGGCGTGAGGCAAAACGCAGTGTATTGAGTGACATATAAAAACTAAACGCGGGCATGACCGGCGGACATCACAACGACAATTTTCGACGAGGGATTTTAATGAGTATTCAGGCACAAGAACAACAGCACGGCCCCGGCGGCTTCTTTGGCTGGGTTGAACGTATCGGCAATAAAATTCCGAACCCTTTTTTACTGTTTGTCTATCTCATCGTGGTGCTGATGCTGGGCAGCGCGGCGATTTCCTGGCTCAATATCACAGCGGTAAATCCGACCAACGGCGACATTATCCACGTCAAAAATCTTTTAAGCGTCGAGGGATTACAGTGGATTTTGCCGAACGTGGTTAAAAACTTTAGCGGCTTCGCGCCACTGGGATCCATTCTGGCGCTGGTTTTAGGCGCGGGGCTGGCAGAGCGCGTGGGCCTGCTGCAAAGCCTGATGTACAAGATGGCGGCGGGCGTGAGCGCCAAATACGCCAGCTATCTGGTCATTTTTATCGCCTTCTTCAGCCATATCTCGTCCGACGCCGCGCTGGTGGTGATGCCGCCTCTGGGCGCGCTGATTTTTCTGGCCGTCGGGCGTCATCCGGTAGCCGGTTTGCTGGCGGCCATTGCCGGTGTCGGCTGCGGCTTTACGGCTAATCTGCTGATTGTCACCACCGACGTCCTGCTTTCCGGCCTGAGCTCGGAAGCGGCGAAAGTGATCAATCCGGCGGTACAGGTTAGCGTGGTGGATAACTGGTACTTTATGGCCGCTTCGGTGATTTTGCTGACCTTTGTCGGCGGTCTGCTGACCGATAAATTTGTCGAGCCGCGTCTGCCCGCTTATGAAGGCGAACGCAACGAGCAGATGAAAACCCTGACGCCGATTCAGAATCGGGGTCTGCGCGCGAGCGGAGTTGCCGCGCTGATTTTTATCGCGCTGGTGGCGCTGCTGGTGGTGCCGGAGTCTGCGCCGCTGCGTAATCCGCTGACCCACGGAATAGTGCCATCGCCATTTATTCAGGGCATCGTGCCGTTGATTATCCTGTTCTTTTTCGTGGTTTCCATCCCTTACGGTTTGGTAACGCAGCAGATTCGCTCGGCGAATGACATCCCGAATCTGCTGATTGATCCGATGAAAGGCATGGCAGGATTTATCGTGATGGTGTTCCCGTTGTCGCAGTTTGTGGCGTTTTTCAACTGGAGCAACATGGGCAAATTTATGGCCATCGGCCTGACCGACGTGCTGGAAAAACTGGGGATGACCGGCATTCCGGCGTTTGTGGGGCTGATTTTCCTGTCGGCGCTGCTATGCATGTTTATCGCCAGCGGATCGGCTATCTGGTCTATTTTGGCCCCGATTTTCGTGCCGATGTTTATGCTGCTCGGCTTCCATCCGGCCTTTGCGCAGATTGTGTTTCGTATCGCCGACTCATCCGTGCTGCCGTTGGCACCCATGTCGCCGTTCCTGCCGCTGTTCCTCGGATTTTTGCAGCGCTATAACAAAGACGCGAAGTTGGGAACCTATTACGCGCTGGTGCTGCCGTATCCGGTGCTGTTCTTTATCGTCTGGCTGATTATGCTGGTGGTGTGGTATCTGCTGGGTCTGCCGATCGGACCAGGCGTATATCCGCACTTGCCGAGCTAAGGCGGGTTTTAAAGACAACGTTATCAATAAATTGCGGCGCTAGGGTAAACGTCCGACGCGCCGCATCGCTCTGCTCCACGAGCCGTTCCTCACCGCCCAGCGCAGCACGCGCGCCACGCGACGCATCGTAAAATCGAGACTTTTTCTTTTCATCGGCGAGAGGCGAATGCCTAATTCTTGCAGTGCCCAATCGGGTAA
This sequence comes from Rouxiella sp. T17, assembly GCF_036663475.1. Classification (NCBI taxonomy): domain Bacteria; kingdom Pseudomonadati; phylum Pseudomonadota; class Gammaproteobacteria; order Enterobacterales; family Yersiniaceae; genus Rouxiella; species Rouxiella sp. T17. The sequence goes on from NZ_JAWUEA010000034.1 coordinate 47,352, forward strand.
AAGTTCGATGCCGGACCAGACCATTAATTTACCCACGGGCACGGCGATACGGCTTGGCGCAGGGGCGTTAAGGATAAGTTCGACCACTTCACGCGTGCGTTCATCGCAGCGTAAAACGGGGCGCATGCGCTGCAAATAGTCATCAATCTGCTGCACGCTGGTGGGGATCACTTTGCCGCCCAGTCCTTCGACCACGCGCGAGACTTCGAGATAATATTGGTCCTGCTCGGCAAGGCTGAGATCGGGATTTTTATAACGAAGATAGGATTGCAGGAAGCTGTAGGATTCGGCGACGTGGACCCAAACCAGTAAATCGGGGTCGCTGGCGGCATAAGGCTGGCCGTGGGCATCAACGCCCGTCACCTTCAGATGGATGTTTTTTACGCGTTCAATCAGCTTTTGCGCGTCGGCAAGCGGACCAAACGTGGTGCCTGAAACAAACTGGCTGGTGCGTCGTAAGCGGCCCAGCATGTCCTGGCGGAAATTCGAATGGTCCCACACGCCCGCCAGAGCCAAAGGGTGCAACATTTGCAGCAACAGCGCACTCACACCGCCGCAAAGCATGCTGGAGAAGTCACCGTGAACGCGCCACACTACGCTGTCTGGACCAAATAATCCGACATCACCACGAGGCCGTTCAAAGTCGATTCCTCCCAGCGCCAGTCCGGAAATACTCAATACCTGGCGCTCTATCTTTTTTCGCAAAACTTCACTTACCGGCATACTGCTTTTGATCTCCAAGACCTCGACTTTCAGATCTCAACTTCAAAGATCTCAACTTCCAGGATCTCAACTTCCAGACCTCGATTTACACACGCCTTTTACAGGGTAACGGTCAGTGTGCGACCGCTTTCGGCATAGTCACCGTACGTAATTGAGGCCAAACGTACATCAGCATATCAATGACCGAGCCGAGCTGTTCGGTGCTGGCGCCGTCGCGGGCCTGCACGGACATTCCCTGCACGGTAGTGGCGACATATTTCGCCAAACGCGAGCTGTCGGTGTCATTTGGAAACTCGCCGGTGAGCTTTTTCTTTTCGAAAAACTCGAACAGCGTGCGTTCCTGAGACAGGTGACGCGAGCGCAACATCTCTGAAATATCCTGAGACGCGGCGGACATGCCTGACGCAGCATTAATAATAAAACAGCCGCTTGGCGTGTCGCAGTCGGTAAACATCTCTGCCGTGGTGCGCAGATACTGCTCGATCGCCTGTTCAACAGAAAGATCGGAACGGCTCAGCAAACAAAGACTCTTTTCGTAAAAGGTTGCCAGATAATGCTCAACCGCAGCGCGGAACATCCCTTCTTTATTACCAAACTCGGCATATAAAGTTGGTGCTTTCGCGCCTGTTGCCTCGACCAAATCGGCTAAAGATGTGGCTTCATAGCCGTGACGCCAGAACAGGTTTAACGCCTTGTTCAGAGCAGTACCTCGGTCGAACTGTTTTGGGCGACCGCGACTTTTCCGGACCAGTGCCGTCTGTTCAGTGCTCATACACCCTCCTTTCATCACTCTTGTGATTATGGTTATCAAAATATATTAACGATCATTATTAAAAATAGTTGCGCAGATGTCCAGTAGAGATTAATATTTAATTATCGAGTGATAAGTAAATCTCTCCCTACGGACAGCTCAGCAATTCAAAATCAGTAACCCAGGACGTAACATCATGAGAAACATCAAATTGATCCTTGCAGTAATGGCACTGACCGCTGTACCGGTTGCTAACGTTGCCGCACAGCAGACAATCATGATGCCGGTTCAGACTCAGGAAGTCGCGATGGTCAACGTGACGGGCGACAGTAATGTCGTACAACCGCCGCGCGGTACCTTAAACAGGAAACCCGTTCGCCCGGGTATTTCAAGTTCACCGACTATTCCTCCTTCTCCTGCGGCTCAAACCAATGCGCCTTCAGCTATCTACTATTAGCTCTCTACTAATGATGTTACGACTTAACATCAAAAAAGCAGGTGCATAAAAAATGAGGGCGGCACATTGATGCCGTCTTCTTTTTTAACACCCCTCTTGCCTCACCTCAACAATTTATTAGTGTCTATTACAATAAACTGATTAAAATCAAAATCCGAATGATTATATTGAATAACCATTGCACTTTAATGATAAAAGCCCAATTTTTTAATAAGTTAACAACACGACGGATTCAAGAATGATCGTCGTTAACGGCTCGGCGTAAGTTTTTCAGAAAGCGCGTACTCTCCTCTCTTTCCTAATGCTCAAACTTCATCCTCAGATTTTATGTCTAAAAAAGGTCTGCAAAATCCCCTTATCTTTCCTTGGCTTGACATCCAATAGCACATTAAGTTAACGGTCATTAATAAAATGGGTTGCCAGAAGCTGAAAGCGCGAATATCATTTGTTTATCGAACGTTAACTAATAACGTTAGCCAAACAGATTTCAGACTTTCACTTTTATCGAGATTAAACATTATGAAAAACCTGACCATGATTTTTGCTGCCTTAACTCTGGCAACCGCCTCATTCGCCACTCTGGCAGCGACCGAAGTGACGCAGGCTCCAGCCAACTCACAAAAAATCGGGGTAATTTCGGCAACGTCCAGCAATGACCTTTCAAGCCTGGAACGCAATCTGAATGCTAAAGCAGATGAGGCCGGTGCCAGCTCGTTCCGTATCGTTTCGGCTTCCGGTGAAAACCACCTTTATGGTACTGCCGAACTTTACAAATAAGCGCTCTCAAGAATTTGAATACGAATTAACGATCCGCACAATTAGTTAACGATTAATAAAAAAAGGTGTTGCGCAGATTCTGATCAACCCTTATCATTTACTTATCGACCGTTAATTAATAACGACGAACAGAAATCAATCACTGAACACGATAAGCATCATCAAGCGTAATCCCGTTCAGTTAACAAATTAATAAGGAAGTCATCATGAAAAACTTAACTAAAGCATTTGCCGTTATCGCCCTGACCACTGCGTCATTCGCCTCTTTCGCCGCGACTGAAGTGGGTATGGCTCCTACTGGCGCACAAAGCATCGGTACAGTAAGTGCAGCAACCAACGGTAATAACCTGAGTGCGCTGCAAGGCAAACTGGCTGCAAAAGCCGCTGAACAAGGTGCAAGCTCATACCGTATCGTTTCTGCCGGTGGTGACAATCATCTGTTCGGTACTGCTGAGATCTACAAATAAGCTTCAACGCGACATAAAGCGTTTAGCACAATAAGTTAACGATTATTAAATAAACACGTTGCATCAAACTTAGGTTAAGCCTACTATTTACTTAACGAACGATAACAATATCGTCCACCTTTAAATAGAAAGTTTGATTCACAAAATAGGAAATAAAATCATGAAAACATTAACTAAAGCATTTGCCGTTATCGCCCTGACTTCCGCTTCATTCGCTTCTCTTGCAGCTACCGAAGTTAACATGGCTCCAGCAGGCGCACAGAGCATCGGTACAGTAAGCGCTGCTACTAACGGTAACGATATCAGCACCCTGCAGGGCAAACTGGCCGCTAAAGCTGCTCAAGAAGGTGCAAGCTCTTACCGCATCGTTGCAGCCGGTGGTGATAACCATCTTTATGGTACTGCTGAAATCTACAAATAAGATGACTTCTGAGTACCGCGACATGTTGTAAGCGTTAAGAATTTTAGAAAAAGAACTGTTTTTAAAAATAAGTGTTTGAAAAATAAGTAGGGTAAAAGCACAGCGTCGGCGCGATTAAACGCAAACCTGTGTTCGGACAAAACGATCGGACAACGTTGAAGACGCGAATTTCACAAGCGAACGGTAATAAATACCGTCACCGAAATTCGGTTCTATTGAATTAGACGTCGTGACTTCAACATCATAAAAAAACGAGGACTATATTATGAAAAACCTGACTAAAGTATTCGCCGTAATCGCACTGACTTCTGCTTCATTTGCTACTCTTGCAGCCACCGAAGTTAACATGGCTCCAGCAGGCGCACAGAGCATCGGTACAGTAAGCGCTGCCACTAACGGTAACGATATCAGCACCCTGCAGGGAAAACTGGCCGCTAAAGCTGCTCAAGAAGGTGCAAGCTCTTACCGCATCGTTGCAGCCGGTGGTGATAACCATCTTTATGGTACTGCTGAAATCTACAAATAATATTTTAGAAAATTGGCTGTCGAGAAGTACTGAAGTAAGAAATAAAGAGTGAGAAGAAGAGGCGGCGCTTGCCGCCTTTTTCGCGTCTGTCGTTCAGTAAATCTTTCTGGCTATCAGGTTGAGCTTTTCAGCTGGCTATCTTGCTGATGCTGTTCGACGGCTAATTCAATTAATCGCGTAATCAACGACGTATAATCCACGCCGCTTGCCGCCCACAGTTTGGGATACATGCTGATATTGGTGAAACCCGGCAGCGTGTTAATCTCGTTAATGACCACTTCTCCCTCTTCCGTTAAAAACACATCAACGCGCGCCAGCCCGCGACATTCCAATGCCTGAAATGCCTGGATCGCAATCTGACGGATTCGATCGTTAACTTCTGTAGAGAGATTAGCCGGAACCGCCACCGAAGCGCCCTGCTCATTAATATATTTTGTATCGTAGGAGTAAAACTCATCCTGCAAGATAACTTCGCCGCAGGTACTGGCTTCTGGAAACTCATTGCCCAAAACGGCACATTCGATTTCGCGGCCTTTAATCGCCGACTCCACCAACACTTTATGGTCGTAACTGAAAGCGCTGTCCAAAGCCTGCTGGTAAGTTGCGCTATCTTTAACTTTGCTGACGCCCACCGACGAGCCCTGATTCGCCGGTTTGATAAACAGTGGCAAACCGAGCTGTTCAACGACCTGCTCAAAAGTCACCTGCTGACGGGTACGACGGGTTAACGTAACGAAAGGCGCAACGTTAAGACCGGCATCGCGCAGCAGCCTTTTAGTCACATCTTTATCCATGCAAACCGCCGATCCCAACACTCCCGATCCGACATACGGAATATTGGCCATCCGCAGCAGCCCTTGCAGGGAACCGTCTTCGCCCAGCGTGCCGTGAACAATCGGGAAAATGACATCCAGCTGCGACATCGCCTGCGCGTCCTGAGTATCAATCAGCTGATTTTTTTCCAATCCTGGGATCAACGCCACCTGCTGATTAGAACGGTTTAATGCAATGAGCGCGGGATTTTCGGCGTTGATTAAATAATTACTGGCATCGTTGATATGCCATTCGCCTTGTTTATCAATGCCAAGCAGCGTGACGTCAAAGCGCTGTTTGTCCATTGCATCAACGATGTTGCGGGCCGATTGCAGAGAAACCTCGTGCTCCGAAGACTTGCCGCCAAAAATAATCCCTACACGTAATTTACTCACCTGATTCTCCTCATTGCGGCCCTGTTTCGCTGCCCTGTGACCTTGTTAAAATTTTAACCCGCGCAATTAATCGACGATAAACAGCTTTGCCCCAACGGAGGTGGCCGATTGATGCGCCTCGGCGTGATCCGCCACCTGATAACTCATGCCGGGCGTAAGCACAAAAGTGCGGCCATCTGCCAGCGTGGTGTGAAGCTCACCTTCAAGACAAAACAGCACGTGACCTTTTTCGCACCAATGATCGGCAAGATAGCCCGCTGAATATTCTACAATTCTTACACGAATAGGCTGAGCATCATCGCCAAAATGCTGCGTACGCCACAGCGCGAAACCCGTTTCACCGGGATGCCGAGTCGGCTCGACCGTACTCCAGTCAGTGGTACAAAAAGGAATTGAAGATAATTTCATTGTGGTCTTAAGCCGTTTCAAATGAAGGGGGAAATCCAGAATAGAAGCCTTTCGCTTGGCAAGCAATCAGCAATAAAAGCGTTCAGTTCTAAACAGCTATGTATAAATGTGTCCAGTGAAAAGTTTGGTAAACCGCAGCCAAAGCTCAAAAAATGTGACGCAGTCGACTATGCTTATCTCTCAGCCGCAAGAAAAGCTGAATAAAGCACCTCAATTCATACTCAATGTTAAAAGCCAAAACAAGACATTGAGTGGCATACAAGGAGCAATTCATGCCTTATCAAACCATTAATCCGTTCAACAACAAGCTAATCAAAGAATATCAAACACATAACGATCAGCAGGTAGAACAGGCTCTGGAAACGGCTCACCAGCTTTACAAGTCAGACTGGGCGCAGGGCGATATCCAACCGCGATTGCAGGTTCTGCACAAGCTGTCGGAAATCATCTCTTCACGCGTCGATGAATTGGCGAAAGGCATCAGTACCGAGATGGGTAAACTCATCGAGCAAAGCCGCGCCGAGGTTCAGCTGACGGCCGATATTGCGAAATACTATGCGGAAAACGCAGAAGAGTTTCTCAAACCGGTGCCTTATAAATCCGAGCTGGGCGAAGCCTGGGTCGAACATAGCCCGATTGGCGTGATCTTGGCCGTTGAGCCGTGGAACTTCCCGTTCTATCAGCTCATCCGCGTATTGGCTCCGAATCTGGCGGCCGGTAATAGCGTACTCGTTAAGCACGCCAGCATTGTTCCTCATGCCGCCGAGACGTTTGAGAAACTGATTACCGAAGCCGGTGCGCCAAAAGGGGCCTATACCAACCTGTTTATTTCGCAGGATCAGGTAGCAAATATTATCGACGACGATCGTGTGCAGGGCGTGGCGCTGACGGGTTCTGAAAAAGCCGGTGCAGTTGTCGCCTCACGCGCAGCGGGTAAGCTGAAGAAATCGACGCTGGAACTGGGCGGTAACGATATTTTTGCCGTGCTGGAAGATGCTGATATCGATCACGCCGCAAAAGTGGGCGCGCAGGCGCGTGTTTCCAATGCCGGTCAGGTCTGTACGGCGGCGAAACGCTTTATCGTCAATGAAAAAGTGGCCGATGAATTCCTGAAAAAATTCACCGAACATTTAAGCGCATTAAAAATTGGCGATCCGCTCGACAGCAAAACCACCCTTGGCCCGCTCTCTTCCGCCGATGCGTTGAAGACGCTGACCAAACAGGTGCAGGATGCCGTTAAACACGGTGCCAAAATCCATCTTGGCGGCGAGCCGGTGAAAGATAATCCGGGCAACTTCTATCCGGCCACCATTTTGACGGGCATCACCCGTGATAATCCGGCCTATTTTGAAGAGTTCTTTGGTCCGGTCGCACAGTTTTACGTGGTTAAAAATGATGAGGAATTGGTGAAACTTGCCAACGATTCACACTACGGGCTGGGCGGCGCGCTGTTTACTCGTGACCTTACTCGCGCACGCAAACTGGCGACTAAAATCGAAACGGGGATGGTTTACGTAAACTCGCTGACCGATACCGCGCCAGAATTGCCGTTTGGTGGCGTGAAACGTTCCGGCTTTGGCCGCGAGCTTTCCGATTTAGGTATTAAAGAGTTCGTTAATCAGAAATTAGTCGTGCTGACGGCAAAATCGTAAGCAATTGATTACGTAATCAACTGATTAATAGCGATTAAAGGGCGGGGGATTCTTAAACGCTGAATTCCCCTTCCTGACCTCTACGCCGCCCTCACGACGGTAAAAGGGATCGAAACCCTTCACCGAGAACGAAACAGCGCCATTTTGGGCCGTTTCGTTTCTTGCGGTTGATACATCTCAATCTCTTTACCCACAATATATTTTGCCCGCAGCATCGACGAGATTTTATCCATCGTCATCACAATAACCACCAGAATCAATGTGATAAACATCACCACGTCCCAATTCCACAGACGCATATTTTCGGCGTACACCAAACCTACCCCGCCAGCTCCCACAAAGCCCAACACCGCTGCCGATCGGGTATTAGATTCAATCTGATAAAGTGACAAGGCCAAAAAAGTGGGAAACGATTGGGTAAAAATACCAAAACGATGAGTTTGCAGCGGATTGGCGCCTAAAGCGCGCAGACCTCGACTCGGCGAGCGTTCTACCGCTTCGTGGCCTTCGGCAAACAGTTTTCCGAGCAATCCAAGATCCTGCATGATAATCGCCAATACGCCGGCCAAAGGCCCCATTCCGACGGCGCGAACAAAAATTAGTCCCCAAATCGCCATATCCAGGCCGCGTAATATATCCATTAAACGACGAACAATTAACGAAATAGGCTTCAGCATCGGCGTGGTCATGACATTACGCGCGGCCAGAAACGACAGTGGCAGCGCCAAAAATGAGGCAGTAATCGTGCCGGCAAATACAATGGCGAGCGTTATCGCAATTTGAGTGAAGTAATAGGTAAACGGCCAGTCGGAGAAGTTCTGCCACACGAACATGCGCAGGAAATACTTACCTATTTCTGCACAGCCGTGGGTAAATTGACTCAGCGGAATACCGTAATAGCGGAAGAACAGTAAATAATAGGCCAGCACGACGAGTGCCGAGATCCCTAATAAACGCAGATATTTCCGCTGGCCGCTAAATAAGTGTGCGTGCTGATTTTTAATAGAGGCGACAGCGGCGGGCGTTAATGAATCGGTTAGCATTAGAAATGTCCCTCTACAACACGTTTACGAAGCTTGCCGGAGGCGAAATCCATCACTGAAACCACCAGAATAATAAGCAGCAGCGTCATGCTGACCTGATCATAACGGTCCAGTTTTATCGAGGTCATGAGCTCCTGCCCTATTCCGCCTGCGCCGACTAATCCGAGAATGGTTGACTGGCGAAAGTTTATTTCCAGACGCATGAAGCTGTAAGAGAGAAATATCGGCTGCACCTGCGGCCACAGCGCGTAACGCATTCTTTGCAAGCGCCCGGCACCGCAGGCTTTTAAACCACGGACGGGTTTATCAGAGGCAGTTTCAATAGACTCATAAAAGAGTTTGGTCAGGCTGCCCACGGTGTGTAGTGTCAGCGCAATAAAGCCCGGAATCGCGCCTACACCAAAGGCCATCACGCACATCACTGCCCACGCTAATTCGGGCATGGTGCGTAAAAAAGCCACAAAGGTGCGCACGCTGAATTTCAGCCATTTGGGCGAGTCGGTATTATTGGCGGCAATAAAAGCCAGCACCACTGAAAGCGCCGTCGAGAGAATCGTCGAGGAAAAGGCGAGCTGGATAGTTTCCCAAATTAGCGGCAGCTGAATATTTAATCGATAGCCCCAATAGGCAAAAGAGCCTTTGGTATGGCCGTCGGAAAATAGCGTGGAAAGATGTAAGGTTGGCACGGTTTGGGCGAGATAATCGAAGAAGTGCGGCGCGTTGATAATGACGGTTTTGACATTAAGTTCGGAAATACTCCCCGCCCATAAATAGAGGACTAGCATCAAGCCGGACCATATCAGCGCTTCCCTTTTTTGTCGGCTACGTATTTGCTGATAATAATGATGAAATTCTGTATTCAAAATAAGGCTTCCGCAAAGTGAGAGGCAGTAAATCAGTTCGGATACGTCGGCTGGGGTGAATTAATAACCTCAACACCCCAGCCAGATCGTGCGACGGCGATTAACGCCCGCCTTGGGTCAATTCTTTTTTCATGTCGATAATTTGCTGATAATCGGCCAGCGTTGCAGGCCCGATATGCTGTTTGCCACCTACCGCTTTGATAAAGCAGGCGTGATTTTCTTTATCCAGCTTATGAATAGCCGCAACCACTTTGGCTTTGAAATCGGCAGGCATTGAATTGCTCACCAGAACCGGGCCATTAGGAATTAATGGCGATTCCCAGATAATGCGCACCTGTTTCATCAGGTCGGGATGGCCCATGCGCATCATGCGCGTGAAAGCGCCCGAGGTATAACCCGTTTCACGATCGCCAATCATTGAGGCCCAGGCTACTGCGCCAGCGAACTGACCATTCAAGACGCCGAGAATATCCTGCTCGTGGCCGCCTGAAAATGTGGTGCTGGAGAAGAAACCTTTATATTGGTCATCCGTCGAGCCGCCAAACATCTTTTTAAAGGCCGCGTTTGGAATAAGGTAACCTGAAGTTGAATCAGGATCAGCGAAGCCAAAGGCTTTACCTTTTAAATCTTCGAGCTTTTTATAAGGGCTGTCTGCTTTTACTACTACGACGGAGTGATAACCGCGCGACTGATCGGTGTCATCAACGACAATACCGGCAATGTCGACCGCTTTTGGATTATTCAAATATACCGAGGCAAAGGATGACGGTGACATGCTTAATACCACATCAACTTTTCCGCCTAATAAGCCCTGAATAACACCGGAGTAATCAGAAGAGTTGCGTAGTTTGGTATCGACGTTCAGCTCTTTATCAAAGAACTCTTTAACGCACATATTATCGCCGATTTGCTGGGTGGCATTTTGCCCGCCTAATATCCCCAGATTCAACTCTTTTGGTGCCTCTGCGGCCATCGTGCTCATTGCCGTGATTGAACTCGCAACCAATACCGCCAGACGTAATAGCTTCTTCATGTAATAAAGACCTTGCGTAGTTTGATTAGAATTTATAGGAACAAGATTTTCTTATTGTTTTTACAATAGAGAGAGAAAGCGTCGACAACTTTAGTGCGCATTCATGCTTTCACTCTCTTCGCCATAAAGACGATGCAAAAGCGAGTCGGTCAAATAATCGGGATGGCCATCATAAATAATCTCGCCGTGAGCAATACCTATTACGCGAGTACAATATTCTCTGACCAATTCCACCGAGTGAAGATTAACCATCACGGCAATATTGTCTTCACTGACTTTCTTTAACGCATTCATAATGCGCAGGGTATTTTTCGGATCGAGAGAGGCTACCGGTTCATCGGCGAGTAATATTTTCGGGTTTTGCATCAGCGCACGGCAAATAGCGACGCGCTGCATCTGACCGCCGGAAAGATTTTCGGCCCGCTGCAACGCGTGCGGCAACATGTGCAGCCATTCGAGCAGTGAGATAGCACGGGCGCGATCTTCATCATCAAACTGATTGAAAAATGATCGCAGCGTTGACGTTTGGCTAAGACGGCCAAGCAGCACGTTTGTCAGCACGTCAAGACGTGGGACCAGACAAAAGTCTTGAAAAATCATGCCACAACCCGCGCGCCAGCGACGCAGCGCCTTGCCTGTCAGTCCCGCCAGCTCCTGCTCGTCACCTTCATCATAATGACAAACAACGCTGCCTTCACTCAGTGGAATGGTGCCATTCAATACATGTAATAACGTAGATTTCCCTGCGCCGGAGCGACCAATCACGGCAACAAATTCGCCGGCGTGCAGCTCAAAATTAATATTATTCAGCACGCGCGAGCCTGACTTATAAGATTTCACCAGCCCTTTCACGTCTAAGACTTTATTTTGATGCTGGGTCTGCGTTTGTGGCTGAGCGGGCAAATAGTCAGCCTGTGCCAGCTTGAGTCGAGCTTGCGCCATCATGCTGTCTCCGATTGCTTATATAATTGAGGTCCATTAAGCGCGATAACTGTGACAGATTAATGATGGTTTGGTGGCGGGCAGATGACGCGACAAGAAGGCAAAAAAAATCCCTGACTGGCTAGTACCAGACAGGGATTTATTGTTGCTGATTGAGAGAGTTGATACTTTTTCCTCCGTTATCTGTAACTTCATTAATATTTTAGTTCATCACCTTTATGCTTATTACAGCAAGATTCATTAAAGCTATGTTCATTATAACAATGTTCATTAAAACAATGTTCATTAAAACAGGCGTGAACCATATCCCCACATAATCACCGTGACGCCCAGCAAGAATTCCAGCACCAGCACGCCTATTGCCAAGGTCGAACTGGAAAACAGGAAGCCCTCTTTGTGGTCAATCTCGAGGAAATTAGGGATGCCCAAATACAGCAGATAACCGCTGTAACACAGGCCGACAAGGCCGACAAACAGGCACAGCCATACCAGTGGATACAGCGCGACAATCCCGCTCAGGAACATCGGCGTTGCAACATAACCGGCGAACACAATACAGCTGTTCAGACTGGGCCGACTCTCGTACCGACGCGCCATCCAATAGATGATTCGCCCCATTACCGCGACGGCACAAAGAATTAATACATAAAAGGCGGCTGCTATAGAAGCTGCTGTGAGCAAGGAGATCTGGAGTCTTTGATTATCACCAAAGTTCCAGCCAAACTGTGTCGTCCCAATAAAGGAACAGATAACAGGAACGAGTGCCATCAGCAGGACATGATGAGAATAGACGTGAGATACCGATTCATGTTCACGTTGAATACGTTTCAGTTCGGGACCAGGATGAGAAAACAGCCCCCAGACATGATTTACCATGATACACCCCCTTGCACGCTGAAGGTCGCCCCCAGCGGCCAGAATTTAGTCCTTTAACTCTGCAAATTGCCCTAAAGGCATAAAAACCCACGCGGCAGAGAAAAAAGTTGGCGACCTTATGAGCAAGTATAGCGCGTGCTGGCAGAGCTGCGCGCCGGGACAAAGGAGCTTTACAAAAAAGGAAGCACAGTTATTTTTTCATTATCGCGTTAAATACGATTTAAAAGCCAAGTAGAATTAAAAACAACATTTAAAAACAAGGTACAAAACACTTCTAATAAAACAGAAAAACCCCGATGTGAAATTAATCACCCGGGGTCATCCGAGTACAGCAATAGAGGCTCTAAATGTTTAGAGGTAGAAACACAGGGTCCTAATCCGTGCTGCTAAAAATACAATAGAGAATCAGACACTATTATGCAAATGCAATTTGTCTGATAAATGAGGTGATAGTTTAATTATTTAATATAAATTAATTCATTATTAATCAGGTGTGTTAATCGTATCGATAATATAAAAAACCAATAAGACAAACCTTGAGGGAAGCTTTGATTTAAACTTATTAAACAAATGAAATATAAGGTTTTTTTCGTAGCATTTAGGGGGGAGGCTGGTACACTTCGCGCGGGTGCTTAGGATCTTTCTGTTCTAAGCATGACGTATTATCTCGATAAGCATTAATTCTTTATGTTACGTTGAATAATTTACTTGGATCAGAAAGAGAAAAGCCCCGATAAAGATAATCTGTTTAGATTATTTAAACCGGGGCGCATCTTTCGTCCACGAAACGTAAAGATAGCGCCTCACGCAGTAATTTGCAAGAGAGGCTTTTATGTTTAATAAATCTTTAGCCACGGTTCTTATTTGCCTGATATTTTGTTTATCTTTTTTAAGTTTTATTTGGATGATAAAAGATTCAGCCTGTGAAGTTACGGTTAAGAGCTTTGGAGTAGAGGTTGCAGCATTGCTTGATTGCAAAGTTGTGAGGTAATGCATTTTAACGACGGGGGTTCGCTCCCGTTCGTTAAGCGTTTTGGATGAGAGATCCGTAAGCACCTGATTTTTTCTTTACTTCTTTTACGCTATAAAGCGTGAATATTGTATCAACAAGGCAGCGTCCGCGAATAAAAAGAGCAGCTGAAAAGGCGTTTTCAGCGACAGTGTCTATACTTAAGAGAAGAACATCATTGAGTTAGCGATGGCTGTTCGAAATCGCATCTTTTAAGGAGAGAACATGAAAATTTTTCTATGGATAATCGCTATCATCTTTATTGTGGGCCTGCTGACCCTGACCGGCGTGTTTAAACTGATTTTCTAATGCCGCATTTAGCACGACTTAGCACCACAATTTAGCACCACAACCGCGTCTTAACGCGACACTCTTTACCAAAACAAAGCCCGTTCGGCACAGAGATGTACCGGACGGGCTTTTTTTATTGCCGATTTTTAGGGTTAATCGCTTTACTGAGAATCTTTAATCAGCGGCCTGCTCGATAGTCGGCTCGGTGCGCTGCTGATCTTTCTCTTTACGATAAACTTTGGCGATTTGCGGAACCGGCACGGTTTTGCCCGTTTCCATCCAGGTACGTAAACGCGATGCGTCGGCGAAAGCGGTAAATTTACCGAAGGCGTCCAGCACCACCAGCGTCACCGGCTTGCCGTTAATCACGGTGCGCATCGCCAAACAATGCCCCGCCTCATCGGTGTAACCCGTTTTGGTCAGCTGAATATTCCATTTATCGTTCATAATCAAATGGTTAGTATTTCTAAAAGGCAGCGCATAGGCAGGATGGCTGAACACCGCCGTTTTTTCCTGCGTGGTGCTGAGTTCACCCATCAGCGGATACATGCGGGTCGCCATCAGTAAACGCGTTAAATCGCGCGCAGTTGAAACGTTGTTGATCGACAACCCCGTTGGCTCAACATAGCGGGTATGCGTCATGCCCAATGCTTTGGCTTTTGCATTCATCGCGCGAATAAAGGCGTCGTAACCGCCCGGATAATGCGCCGCCAGACTGGCCGCCGCGCGGTTTTCAGATGACATCAGCGCTAACTGAATCATCTGACGACGAGTGATTTCGCTATTAACCTTTACGCGAGAAAAAACGCCGCGCATCTCTTTAGTATTATGAATATCAACGGAAATGACTTCATCCAACGGCTGTTTGGCGTCAAGGGTGACCATCGCCGTCATTAATTTTGTCAGGGAGGCAATCGGCCTGACCTGATCGGGGTCGCGAGAGTAAATCACTTCGTGGCTGTTAAGATCGACCACCATGGCGCTGCCGGAAGCGATTTGAACGAGAGGAGCAACGGCGGGCGGCGTCCTGCTACTTGCCAGGGCGTCAGCGGGCATCATCATGCTTGCATTCAGGGCTAAAAAGCTCAATACCAAAAGACGGATTTTCACATGCATTGCTCTGTATCTAAAAAGGTTGTTGATAATGAAACGGCGAATACTGCCGGCGAATTATAAGGGAGGCGATAAATCTGCGCACTTAGATTTACTTTGGGGATTTGTGACAAAGTCTGTCACAGAGAATTTTTAAGGCTAGATAGGCTGTGGCATAGCCGGTAAGTGGGTACTTTCAATGCTACTGCCTACAAGCTCGCCATAAAGCAGCAGTAGCCCGATGCAGGCCGGCTGCCTAAACGCTAATTGATGAATTGATAAGACTTAAACAAGTCTTCGCCGAGCCACGGATAACTTGCCGGCACGGCTGCCTGTCGTTTACGCAGATAACTCGCCGCCGCCGCAACATCGCCCTTTCCGCTATAAACCGCGTAATCCGGATACGGGAAAATCGGTCGCGACGCCGCGCCTTCAGGAATAGTCACCAGTCGCATGTCACCCTGCAAAGGTTTACTGGTTAACTTTTTCTGTATTGACACGGCCTGATAGCTCATCAGACTGTCTGGTGCCACGCCCTGCTCGACCCAATTTAACATGGGGGTGAGAAAATCGACCAGACTCGGCCCGGGACCGGATGAGCAATGATAAACGGCAGGTAACATATAGAGACGTTCAAACTTTTCTCGCGTCTCCAGCCCCATGGTTTGAGCCATAGCCTGATGATAAGCCAGAGTATTTAGCGGCGAGATGCTGGGATCAGCCCAGCCGTGCCAAAGTATAAGTTTGCCACCGGCAGCATAAAAAGCCTGAAGATTGGAATTCGTGGCGTCATAAAGCGGATGCAGTTTTTCGAGATCGGTCAGCGTCTGCTGGGTGAATTTCAACTCTTTGAGAGTAAAGGTCGACGGCGGATTTTTTTCATAGTTGAGATATTTCAGGGTCGATAACGCGACGCCCTGGCTAAAATTCAAATCGCCCTCTTTTTTTGGCACAAAAAGTCCGGCCCACGCCAGTTCGGAGCCGGGCAGCGCGCCGCCCACGGCCATTCGCTGGCCGGTTTTCACGTCTCGTGGGCCATCATAAATTTTACGTAACGCACCGAGTTGCGCCTCGGAAAGACAGTTTTGCCCCGCCTCGCTGTCTGCCGTTATCTTATTGCAGCTCAGTACGGACGGGTCAAAATGACAGTTCTGCGGATCGGCCAGTAACCCATCCTCCTGCCCATCTTTTGCATCGCACTGCGCCAATACGGCTTGATGAATGAGAGGTAATTGGCGGGCCGTAATAATGGCGTTGCCGTTGGCGTCGGTATTGGCCAGCGCCTGCCAGCCGTGATAAATCGCCTTTTGCACCTGAAAATTCATCGCCGGTGCACCCGCAATGATGCCATTGAATTCGGTTGGATAACGCTGCGCCTCGGCTAAAGCTTCGCGCCCGCCGTCGGAACAGCCGCTAAAATAGGAATATCTGGCAGCTCGACCATAAAAGGTGGTGATCAACAATTTGGTAGCGACGGCGGTTAAATGTACGCCGCGATAGGCGAAGTCACGGCGTTTTTGTGGATTATTGCCGAAATCTGCCTCTCCCGTTTTGTGGCCCATATCCGTGGCGGCAATGACGAAGCCGCTGGTTTCAAGCGGCGCACAGCCTGCCGCGCCGTCAAGTTGTAGCTGAATTTGTCCGCACAGGCCGCCACAGCCGACCTGTAAAAAGCGCTGGGTCCAGCTGTTGAGTGGCAACAATACGGTAAAATTGATGCTGGGCTTTAGCATCCCTTTGACTTCGCAGAAGATGTCACCTTTTACAACTTCTCTGACGGAGGCGATTTTACTGCCTGCTCCGCCAATAGAAGAGAGGTCGACATCGGCAAGGTCGGCACAGTCGGTGACCGGGGCGATAACGCCAAGCGAAGGTGCTATTGCTGCCTGAACGTTTGGTGCCGCAGTGGCCTTTGGTATAGCAATGAAAAGCCCTACCGCCCCGATCAGCAATATCAAACAGCGTGCAAGTTTATGAATGGCGGAGATACCGATAATAAATTGCCTTAAAAGAGGGTTGGCTTAAACGGAAGTTCGTCGCCCGTCCTTAGAGTAAATTTCATCCAAACATCTTTACAATAAAAATCAACGCAGCGGTAATAACATTAATGCATATTTTCAAACATCGTGGCATTTACCTGACTTTTTGAGCCTTATCGGCACTCTTCTATAACTCCCTCGAAGACACAAATACCTTACAGAAATAATCTGCAACACCTGCTTACTTAAATACAACTTATCGCGCGCGATAAGTGGGCAAATCTCTACGGATATTTGCATTGATAACGAGAATCGTTATTGATAGCATTCTCACGCAATATTATAAGTTCAATATTTTAAATTTATTTTACACAGCAGCACTTTTTTATTCAGCTACGGAATGGTCCAGCAACATTATGAAAAATATCCTGTTCTATACCAAGGTCACGTTATTTTCAGTGACCTCGTTCAGCCTGCTTCTACCCGCCCTCTCTCAGGCTGAGACTGCTACTCCCGTTAAAGATGCAGAAACCACCACGTCCGCCGACACAAAAAGCAAACAACATAAAGACAGCGGCGACACGATTACCGTAACGGCACAGCAACAAACACTTCAGGCGCCTGGCGTTTCCGTCATCGACGAATCGGAAATCAAAAAACATCCTCCAGCTCGCGACCTTTCCGAAATTATTCGTACCATGCCGGGCGTTAACCTGACCGGTAACTCCACCAGCGGCCAGCGCGGCAACAATCGTCAGATTGATATTCGCGGCATGGGTCCTGAAAATACTATGGTGCTGGTCGATGGCATGCCGGTAAGCAGCAAAAATGCCGTGCGTTACGGCTGGCGCGGCGAACGTGATAGCCGTGGCGATACCGATTGGGTGCCGCCTGAAATGGTTAAAAGCATTCAGGTCATCCGTGGACCGGCAGCAGCACGCTACGGCAGCGGCGCGGCGGGCGGCGTGATCAACATTATCACCAAGCCGACCACCCAGGATTTGCACGGCGCGTTTAACACATACTACGACGTGCCAGAACATAAATCCGAAGGCGCAACGCATCGTTATAACGCCAGCCTTTCGGGCGGGATCACCGATAACCTGAGCTTCAAGTTGTACGGCGGCTGGTCCAAAACCCAGGCCGATGCGCAAAATATCAATCAGGGCCATGAGGCGGACCGTACAGGATCTTATGCCGGTACCGTACCCGCTGGTCGTGAAGGCGTAAAAAATAAAGACGTTAATGGCGTGCTGCGTTGGGAATTTATGCCAATGCAGGCGTTGGAACTGTCCGCCGGATTTAGCCGTCAGGGCAACCTGTACGCGGGCGACACGCAAAACACCAATAGCAACGCGCTAGTTACCGAGAATTACGGTAAAGAAACCAACGTGTTATATCGCCAGACGCTGAGCCTGAAACACACGGGCGCTTGGGACAACGGCGTTTCGACGACTAACTACATTCAATACGAACGCACCCGTAATAAACGTTTAAATGAAGGATTGGCCGGCGGCACCGAAGGCATCTTCAGCACCACAAATGAAGGTTATTCAACTATCGACCTAAGTGATGTCAACGCGCACACTGAAGTCAATATTCCGCTGGATTTCTATTTCCAGCAGACGGCAACCTTCGGCGCCGAGTGGAATCACCAGACTATGAAGGATCCGATCTCCGATACTCAAACCGCACAGGGCGGAACTGTTGAAGGGATAAGCAGCACGGGTCGAAGCCCTTACGCCTCCGCTGATATTTACTCGCTGTTTACCGAAGACAATATTGAAGTGACCGATACCACGACGGTGACTCCGGGTCTGCGTTTCGATTATCAAACTATTTCCGGCAAAAATTTCAGCCCGTCTCTGAATCTTTCTCAAGAGCTGGGCAGCGACTTTACGCTGAAAATGGGTATTGCGCGGGCTTATAAAGCGCCAAACCTGTATCAAACCAACCCTAACTATCTGTTGTATAGCAATGGTCAGGGCTGCTACGCCAGCGCAGGCGCGTGCTACCTGCAAGGTAATGATGACCTCAAGGCTGAAACCAGCGTCAACAAAGAAATTGGCATCGAATATCACCACAATGATGTTCAGGCCGGTCTGACTTATTATCGCAACGATTACCACAACAAGATTGAAGCGGGCTACTCATCGGTTTACAGCAATGGCACTTCTGATGTTTACAAGTGGGAAAACGTACCGAAAGCCGTGGTTCAGGGCCTTGAAGGCACGCTAAACTTCCCAATCAGTGAAACTGTGTTTATGCACAACAACTTCACTTACAACATTGAGAACGTTAATAAAACTACCAACGATTATCTGTCGGTTATCCCGAAGTTCACCATCAACTCCTCGCTGGATTGGCAGGTGCGCGAAGACTGGTCGGTCAGCGGTACGATGACTTGGTATGGCAAGCAGAAACCGAAAAAGTACAACTATAAAGGTGACGATGCTACAGGTTCTGAAACCTGGGTTGTCAGCCCTTATGCGCTGTTCGGTTTAAGCTCAACCTACAACGTTAATAAATATGTCGACGTAACTTTAGGAATCGATAACTTGCTGGACAAGCGCCATTTCCGCGAAGGCAATGCGCAGACTACCGGCAGCTCCACTACGGGCGCGTACCTGTATGGTGCGGGTGCAAACACCTACAACGAATCAGGCCGTACTGTTTATGTATCTCTAAACACACACTTCTGATAGTTAATCGCTAACGTTTGTCTGACCCCTGTTGATTAGGGGTTATCAAAAACTCTTAAACGCCTGATGACTTCATTGGGCGTTTTTAGTAATAAGTAATGCGAACTCCTCCATGAGCATAATTAATTGTCATTTAGATATTGAAATTCATCTCACCCTCTGGCGTAAATTTTCCCCATCGCTATATCCATAAATTGAAAAAATAAATAATATTTAACTCAATAAGAAATAAATTTAATTTTATTTTCCCCATACGCTTTAACAATAAAAAGCGGCTCTTTGACTATGCAATTTGATTTTTCTTTCATTTCATAGAAACAAAGAAGATCAGAGTCTTGGTGTGTATAAACTTTATAACCATTACCAAAATTGTGCACTACAAAATCATAACTTCTATCGTTATCGGCAAGGGAAAGTTTATCATTGAAAACCTCTTTATTATCGTACCACCAAAGTATTTGAAACAACTTCACCTTAGGAAAACCTTCAACGAGTAACACTCTTCCGGAATGGGCTGCAACAATTTCAGAAGGTTTAACTAATTGATAACCTAATAAAATAAAAAACCCCAATATCAAAACCTTCCATTTACTCATTATTTTTACCTATTACCTCAACTATTTCGTTAGAAAAACCTTATAACCATTTCCAAGGCCCTAAATAAATATTGTATAATTACCATTGTTTTTCACAAAAAGCAGATAACATTTAGTCTTTATTTTTTCCCTGTTTCTTTACCACTACCATATTTGTATAAACTCAAATGAAGAAAAATGCTTAATCAGTGAGATGTCTTTATCATGGGCAGCTATTATTTCCATGGGGCTTATAAACTCCAAAATAGAATAAGCAAAAAAACTTATGATGAAAATAATTAAACATCTGAGGTTAAGCATACCGGACCTACCTATCAAATTTTTTAGAATCTTCAGCAAGCAGCTGTTACTGTTCAACTAATCTTTTAGTAATAAGTAAAATTCAATTTTTTAGGATTATAATTGTTAACCGCAAACAACGCATCTTTAACTAAACAGTTCGCTTGTTCTTTCATTTCATAGAAGCAAAGAAGATCTGAGTCTTGATCGGTATGTGTATCAACTTTATAACCTGCACCGAAATCATGAACAACTAATCTAAAGTCACCATAACGATCTAATGCGCCGACGCCATACTTGTTCAGTAAATCATTTCTATTATTTTCCCACCAAAGTAGTTTAAGAGCTTTTGATTTTGGAAAGTTTTTGACTAATAACACCGTGCTGTTATGAATAGCAATAATTTCAACCGGTTGTAAGCATTCTATAACCTTGGATATAGTTAAATACAATATTATTAATATAACAAACCTCTTATGGAACATTACGTTTTCCAGTAACATCAATCGTTGCATTCATTTCTGTAATAAAAGGCTTGAACTTGAACTTCTCCCATCGCTGTAATAAAAACCAAATCCTAAAAATAGGAACCTCATGGTAAATCCAATGTTCAATATCTTTTAAATCGAGTCCAAAATGATCTTGTATACGATAATGAATAGTTGCCTGGAAGTTATCCTCCTCCACTTGTAAGGAAGTCAAAGTAATGCTGGTTGCCGCCGTATCATGAACGCTTATTACTAAACCGTTAAAATAATCTTTAAAACTAGTAAATTTTGGCAGAATACTTTTGCTGTTAATTAATTTCTCAAACTCACCATCAAATACTAATGGGAAATAACCGTTATCAAAATCAGTTTTCTCAGATAAAATATCTATAATTTTTAACAAAGTGCTCTTTATCGATTTGTCATTAATAATTTGTTCTTTAAGCGCCTTATCCAGCAGGGGATCTTTAAAAACTCGCCCTGTGTTGTTCTGCATGTGTGTAATTATTTTTCGGGTAATGTCTTGATACTCGCCATAAAAAGAAAACATGTCCGAGAGGCCGCGGAATTCATCGAACAAAATTTTTGCACTTTCTTCAAGCGTGACAAAGTTGGGAGGGTAATCAACGGATTTATAAAACTCTTTTTCATCCAAAGGTTTAGTTAATAAACCCGTAAAGGGGTCTATCTGTGATGAAATTTTATATAAATGATGAACTTTCTTCAGCTGTTCTTCAGTCAAATCGCCACAAAGCATATCATCTGCTGCGTAATCATCCATTTTCTGAATAGTTGTATAAATCTCTTCCGGTAAAATTAGTGGTTGCGGAGGCAGGGTAACCTTCGGAAGTGGCGAATGTTTTTTAGCATTTTGCGCACGCTGTACAGGCTCTGCTGAAGGCGCACGTTTAGTAACATTACTTTCGCCGAAGTAATCAGAGGTAGCAAACACGCGATTATTGTCGCAACGACAGCCAACGAGGTCGCCATCGCCGACCACCATGCGGTCTTCAATCCAGCCGGTATGACTTGCGAATATAGGAAAGCTGCCTTTACAGTTATTACACTAGGCTTTATCGCCAGAGAGCACCAGTGCTTTATCGTGATCGAACATCGTTGATGTCGCTGAAATTATGTGCCCATAAGCCGTTTTATCACCCATTTTTGCCAACCGCCGAGTCATAATTCTTTCCTCTAATTATGAGAACGAGTAAATAGACTAACAGACAGCCAAGCTGCAAACTGTCCTAAAAGGATTGGTTAAATAAATAGAATTTTGCAAAGTGAGAAAAGCTTACTTTTAATTAAAAAAGTGCTCGATGAGCTATGTCAGATAATAAAAAACCACCCGGAGGTGGTTTCGTTTATAAAGCCTGAATGGCAAGGGCGATATCTTTAGAAGTATTTAAAGTTCGGACCTGAGTAAATACCTCGGTCGCTTCGCTATACTCTTTACGCAGATATCCTAACCACTGTTTAATTCGTGCGACGTGATATAGGCCGGTATCGCCCTGCTTTTCCAGATAAGTATATTTTTTCAATAAATTAATGACGTCAAGCCACGGCATTTTTTCTTCATTATATTTAATAACGCGGCTCAAGTTGGGCACATTCAATGCACCTCGACCAATCATAACCGATTCACAACCTGTCACCTGCATGCAACGTTGCGCGCTGGCATAATCCCAGATTTCGCCGTTGGCAATCACGGGAATCGATAACCGTTGGCGAATTTCACCTATTGCCTCCCAATTAATTCGCTCGGCTTTATAACCGTCTTCTTTAGTGCGGCCATGCACCGTCAACTCGGTCGCGCCCGCTTGCTGTACGGCGTCGGCGATTTCGAGGCTGTGCGCCAGAGAATCCCAACCGAGGCGGACTTTTACCGTGACTGGCAGAGACTCGGGAACGGCGTCGCGCATTGCTTTGGCCCCGTGGTAAATCAGTTCGGGATCTTTTAACAGCGTCGCGCCTCCGCCACTGCCGTTCACCGTTTTCGACGGACAACCGCAGTTGAGATCGACGCCGTAAGAGCCCAACTCCACCGCGCGCGCCGCGTTTTCACCCAACCACTGTGGATATTGCCCAAGCAGTTGAACGCGGACCAACGTGCCGGATGGCGTGCGGCTCTCGTTTAATAATTCAGGGCAAAGGCGATGAAAAGATTTTATCGGCAGCAGCTGATCGACCACGCGCAAAAACTCCGTAATACAGAGATCGTAATCGTTCACTTCGCTTAAAAGTTCGCGCACCAAAGGATCCAGTACGCCCTCCATTGGAGCCAATAATACTCGCATAGCCGTTCTACCCTCAAAAAATGACGCGCAATAATACGGGCGAACGGCTGGCATTAGCAATGACTGACTGGTTTTATGTTGAAATCAGGCCATCGGTAGCGTTCTACGTAATGAAGTCGCGTAACGTTGATATTTTAGGCATAAAAAAAGCCCTCCGAAGAGGGCTTGATCGCAACCTTGGACGATTACTCGCCTGAAGGTTTGCGGCTGCGGCCGGCAGACGCGCCTGCGCCTGAACGACGCTGGCCCGCGTGTGCTGCGCTGCCACGGCTTGGACGTGCCGGGCGGCTTTCGCCAGAACCGTTGCCGCCGTTGCCGCCAGTGCCAGAACGTTGGCCGTTGCCACCCTGACGAGGTGCGCCGGAGCGTTGACCGCCGCCGCCCTGACGTGGTGCGCCGCGACCGCCGCCATTGCCTTGACGACCGTTAACGATCGGCTCGGCTTTGATTGACGGGTCTGGCTCGTAACCAGGCAATGCGATACGCGGGATTTCGCGTTTCAGCAAACGCTCGATGTCGCGCAGCAATTTGTGTTCGTCGACGCAAACCAGCGAGATAGCCTCACCCGTTGCTTCGGCACGGCCGGTACGACCAATACGGTGTACGTAGTCTTCCGGAACGTTTGGCAGCTCGTAGTTGACAACGTGCGGCAACATGTCGATGTCCAGACCGCGCGCAGCGATGTCGGTCGCGACCAGCACGCGAATGCCGCCGTCTTTGAAATCGGCCAGTGCGCGAGTACGTGCGCCCTGACTTTTGTTGCCGTGAATGGCGGCGGCAGTAATGCCGTCTTTATTCAGCAGCTCGGCCAGATGGTTGGCACCGTGCTTGGTGCGGGTAAACACCAACACTTGCTGCCAGTTTCCGGTGCCGATCATCTGAGACAGCAGCTCTCTTTTGCGACGTTTGTCGACAAAGTGAACGCTCTGCTCGATCTGCGTAGAAGCGGTGTTACGACGCGCAACTTCAACAGAAGCAGGATTGGTCAGCAGCTTGTTCGCCAAGCCTTTGATCTCGTCAGAGAAGGTAGCAGAGAACAGCAAGTTCTGACGCTTGGCTGGCAGTTTGGCCAACACACGACGGATATCGTGAATGAAGCCCATGTCCAGCATGCGGTCGGCTTCGTCCAGGATAAGAATTTCAATTTGAGACAAATCAACGGCACGCTGGTGTTCCAGATCCAGCAAGCGACCCGGTGTTGCCACCAGAATGTCGACGCCGCCGCGCAGTTTCATCATCTGAGGATTAATGCTCACGCCACCAAATACCACCAGCGAGCGCAGGCTCAGGTATTTGCTGTAAGCGGTAACGTTTTCACCAATCTGTGCCGCCAGCTCGCGGGTTGGGGTCAGGATCAGCGCACGGACTGGGCGACGACCTTTAATCGGCGTAGCTGATTGGCTAAGCAGTTGCAAAACAGGCAGGGTAAAACCAGCAGTTTTACCGGTACCGGTTTGTGCGCTTGCCATTAAGTCACGGCCTTGCAGCACAACAGGAATTGCCTGCTGCTGAATAGGTGTAGGTGAATTATAGCCCTGCTCTTCAACAGCACGCAGAATGTCGGCACTCAGGCCGAGAGAATCAAATGACATATAGGGAAAAACTCCAATCCACTCTAACCCGAACAGGTTCGGTGCAGTTTCAAGAGGGGATGATCAGACGAGGCAAATGAGGCATTACCACGAGGATTCGGCACAAACTGCAGTGCGCCAGTTGGGGAGATTCTAACAGATAACGAGACATAGCGCGCATTTATATGATTCAAGCTGTAAAAGAAGCCGTTGCCACTTTTTGTTATCCTTAATGAGA
Organism: Rouxiella sp. T17; assembly: GCF_036663475.1. Lineage (NCBI taxonomy): Bacteria > Pseudomonadati > Pseudomonadota > Gammaproteobacteria > Enterobacterales > Yersiniaceae > Rouxiella > Rouxiella sp. T17. The sequence goes on from NZ_JAWUEA010000034.1 coordinate 72,041, forward strand.
ATTAGCTTGCTATGCTTGCGGAGGTTAACTATTTCATCCTAAAGGCAACGCCGCAAAATAATGGAAACCTGGAAACTTAATTTAATCTCCGTCTGGCTCGGCTGTTTTTTCACAGGTCTGGCGATGAGCGAAATTCTTCCCTTTCTGCCGTTATACGTCGAGCAGCTTGGCGTTCACGACCATGAAGCGCTGAGCATCTGGTCGGGGCTGGTTTTCAGCGGCACTTTTCTGGTTTCGGCCTGCGTCGCGCCTCTATGGGGAAGCTTAGCCGATCGCAAGGGACGCAAGCTGATGCTGCTGCGTGCCGCGCTTGGCATGGCGATCGTCATGGTTTTACAGGGATTTGCGCAAAACGTCTGGCAGCTGTTTATCTTCCGCACCTTGATGGGGCTGACCTCCGGCTACATTCCGAATGCCATGGCGCTGGTGGCTTCACAAGTTCCGCGAGACAAAAGTGGCTGGGCCTTGGGCACGCTGTCGACGGGGCAGGTTTCAGGGGTCATTATCGGGCCGCTGCTGGGCGGTTTCATGGCGGACCATCTTGGGCTGCGGATGGTATTTTTCGTCACCGCCGGGCTGCTGTTTATCAGTTTTCTCATCACCCTGTTTCTGATAAAAGAGCGCGTCGTGCCGATTACCAAGGCCAATCGCCTGACGGGCAAAGCGGTGTTTACCACCCTTCCCTATCCAATGTTGATGGTCAGCCTGTTTGTCACCACCATGGTTATTCAGCTTGCAAACGGGTCTATTAGCCCGATTTTGACCCTGTTTATTCGCAATCTTTCTGATAACAGCAACAATATTGCCTTTATCAGCGGCGTGATCGCGGCAGTGCCGGGTATTTCTGCCTTACTGGCCGCGCCGAAGCTCGGCAAATTAGGTGACCGTATTGGCGCGCATCGGGTGCTTATCGCCGCGCTCGTCTTCTGCTTTGTTTTATTCTGCCTAATGGCGACGATTACCACGCCCGTCCAGCTCGGCATCTTGCGCTTTTTGCTCGGCTTCGGCGACGGCGCGCTGATGCCCGCCGTGCAGGCGCTGTTGGTAAAATACAGCAGCGAACAGGTGACTGGCCGAATCTTTGGTTACAACCAGACGTTTATGTATCTCGGTAACGTGGTCGGACCGCTGATTGGTTCGGGCGTTTCGGCGGCTCTGGGTTTTCGCTGGGTATTTATGGTCACCGCGTTGATCGTATTGTTCAACGCCGCGCAAATCTGGTGGAGCTTCAAGAAAATCCCCGCCAACGTGCGCGTTAAATAAGTGAGTTTGAAGACGGGTGAGCTTTGGATGAATAACTTTGAAAGATAAATTGTTTTGTAAAAACTAAAAAAGGGAGCGGGCCGTATATCGCCGCTCCCTTTTTTGTTATCAAACTTAGTCGTACTCGAACTTAAAAACCTTATCTTCTGTTGCCGAAAATACGCAGCAGCATCAGGAACAGGTTGATAAAGTCGAGATACAGCGTCAGCGCGCCAACGATAGAGTATTTACGGAAATTCTCTTTATCATTAACGGAAAGCTGCTCGCCCATGTTTTTCAGCTTCTGCGTGTCGTAAGCCGTCAGACCCACGAATACCACCACACCAATGTAGGAGATCGCCTGCATCAGCGCCGGGCTTTTCAGCCAGTAGTTAACCAGCGACGCCAGCACAATGCCGATCAACGCCATAAACAGCAGGCTGCCGATGCGGCTTAAATCGCGCTTGGTCACGTAGCCGTAAAGGCTCATTGCACCAAACATGCCGCCAGCAACCACAAAGGTGCTGGCAATCGATGCGCCGGTATAAACGATAAAAATGCTCGATAGCGTTAGGCCGGTGAGCGCCGAATAGAGCATAAACAGCCCCGTCGCGACGGCTCCGCTAAGGCGCTGAACCATGCCCGAAATAACAAACACCAACGCAAGCTGGAGAATAATCAAACCGAAAAAGGTGATTTGGCTTGAGAAAATAAAACCGAGAATGGCAGGCGAACGGGAAGCATACCAGGCCACGAAGGCCGTCAGCAGCAAACCGCAGGTCATCCAGCCGTAAACCTGCGCCATATAAGCCTGAATGCCGCTGTGTGCGCGTTCAACTATCGAACCATTAGAACGTGGATATCGATCCATGAAACTTACCTCTTGCAGGGAGGACAAATACAAGGCTGAAATTGCAGCCTACCGTCATCTAAGCCTACCACAAAAAATCACGCCTGCGCGCGACAGCTTCCTTGAGGAAACATTTGGTTTATCTTTGGCGCAACGCTGCAACAGTGCCTAGGACGACGAGGTCCAGCGAGAGGCCGCAGTTTTATCCGTTTCGCGGGATTCTACCCAGCGATCGCCCTGTTCCGTTGCCTCGCGTTTCCAGAACGGTGCGCGGGTTTTCAGATAATCCATGATAAATTCGGTCGCGTCGAAGGCCATGCCGCGATGCGCGCTAGTCACGCCAACAAACACGATTTCGTCGCCTGGATAGAGTGCGCCAATGCGGTGATAAACCGACACTCGCTGCAATGGCCAACGCGTTCGCGCCTCTTCGACGATTTCGGCCAGCGCCTTCTCCGTCATGCCCGGATAATGTTCCAGCGTCAATGCGCTAACGTTATCGCCCAGATTATGGTTGCGCACTTTGCCGGTAAAGGTGACCACCGCGCCGTCAGCCTCTGACTGCGCGAGCCACTGATATTCATCGCCGACGCTAAACGGCGCCGCATCCACTACAATTCGCGTTGCCTGCATTATTCAGCCTCCGGTCACCGGTGGGAAAAACGCCACTTCGTCACCGTCTTGAATTTTATGACTGCTTTCCACCAGCGTTTGATTTACCGCCGCCAATAGCTTGCCCGACTCGAGCGCCAATGCCCAGCGATCGCCACGTTCGCTCAACGCCAGACGCAGGCTTTCTATATCCGTCAATACAGCCGCAGATTCCGCGGGCAGTTCAAGGCTACCGGTTCCTACCAGTTCACGCACCTGCGCGAAAAACAGCACCTTGATCATTGTGCCGCCTTAAAGTCGCCGGACTTGCCGCCGCTTTTTTCCAGCAGGCGAATCGGACCCAGCACCATATCTTTCTGTACCGCTTTGCACATGTCATAGATGGTCAGCGCGGCGACAGAGGCGGCTGTTAACGCTTCCATTTCGACGCCCGTTTTGCCGCTTAAACGACAAAGGCTTTCGATTCTGACCCGATCAAATTCCGGCTGCGCCTCGAGTTTGACCTCAACTTTGGTCAGCAATAAAGGATGGCAAAGCGGGATGAGATCCCAGGTTTTTTTGGCGGCCTGAATGCCTGCGATTCGCGCGGTGGCAAAGACATCGCCTTTATGATGCGAGCCCTCGACGATCATCGCCAACGTGCTGGCCGCCATAGAGACAAACGCCTCGGCGCGTGCTTCGCGTACCGTTTCGGCCTTTCCGGAAACATCGACCATATGGGCTTCGCCCGCGGCATTAATGTGCGTCAGTGTAGACATAATATTTACTTTCTTACGTGAGGAATGAAGTTACAAGGGCGATTACGGGCATCGAGCTGGGAGGAGATTATCTGCTCCCACGCCAGTTTGCAGGCATTGGTTGAACCTGGTACGGCAAAAATTACCGTCTGATTGGCCATGCCGGCCAACGCGCGCGATTGAATGGTCGCGGTGCCGATATCTTCAAATGAGACCATGCGGAACAGCTCGCCGAAGCCTTCGATTTCACGGTCAAAAAGGGGTTTCAGCGCTTCAGGCGTATTGTCGCCCGAGGTGAAACCCGTGCCGCCGTTGATAAGTACCGCACCAATCTTTTCGTCGGCAATCCACTGAGAAACAATAGCGCGGATTTGATAAATATTATCTTTGCTGACTTCGCGTGCGACCACAAAATGCCCGGCTTCCGCGGCGGCATCGCGCAGATACTCACCGGAAGTGTCGTCGTCTTTCGAGCGACTGTCGGAAACGGTCAGAATAGCGAGGGAGATCGCCTGAAATTCACTGCTGGCTTTGCTCATGTTTTTTTCCGTGCGTTAGCCGCCAATAAAGGAGAGATTTTGCGTAATGCCCGTGTTGCCCTGATGCAGGAAATGGGTCTGTTTTTTGCGCCCCAATCCACCCTGAATGCGATTCATCAAGTCATCCTGCTGCCTATCATCGGCCAGCAGATCGCGTAGCGGAATGCCCTGCTCGCCAAACAGGCAAAGATGCAGATTGCCGAGCGCCGAAACGCGAAGACGATTACAGGTAGCGCAGAAATCCTTTTCATACGGCATGATCAGACCAATTTCGCCCACATAATCAGGATGTGTAAACACCTGCGCGGGACCGTCGCTGCGACTGCGCCCCTGAAGTGTCCAACCTTGCTGAATCAATTGCAGACGGATCACTTCGCCGGAAACGTGATGCTTGCGGAACAGATCGCCGCCGTCGCCCGTTTCCATCAGCTCGATAAAACGCAGCTGAATCGGCCTGTCTTTAATCCAGTTTAAAAACGTCGTCAGACTAGCGTGGTTAACATCGCGCATCAGCACGGCGTTAACTTTAACTTTGGCGAAACCGGCTTCAAAGGCTGCGTCAATGCCGTTCATCACCTCGCGGAACTTATCTTGCCCCGTGATGGCGTGAAACTGCCGCGCATCGAGGCTGTCGACGCTAACGTTTATCGCAGTTAATCCGGCATCGCGCCAGTTTTTGACGTCGCGCGCCATGCGATAACCGTTGGTGGTCACCGCGAGATGGCGAATCTGCTCGTTTTCACGCACGGCGGCGATAATTTCATTGAAATCGCGGCGTAAAGAGGGTTCTCCGCCCGTCAAACGCACTTTTTCAGTACCTAAATTGGCAAAAGCGCGGCTGACCCGACGGATTTCATCGAGTGAAAGAAAGCTTTTATTGTTGTGACCCTGTGGCTTGTAGCCGTCAGGCAGGCAGTAAGTGCAACGGAAATTGCACACGTCAGTAATCGATAGGCGCAAGTAATAGAACTTGCGCGCAAATGCGTCAGTAAGTTGTTGCACCTTGTTAACACCTTTCCAAATACGGGAAGATGCGGGCATTTCTACCCTGCACCCTGGCGAAAACCCGCGAAGGTTTTCACGGCCTGCGCACCTTATCGGCAAATCAGCGGCAATCATGCACGCCAGACGCGACAACTTAGGTACTCAGGCTAGGAGTTTAATCTCTGCGCCTCCTTATTTTACAAAACAGTTTTTATAAAACAGTTTTTATAAAATGGTCAGCTCGCAGAAACGCGGTTGAACAGTATTGTAGCGCTGTAAAAACCTGATCGCCAATAAGGTTCTTCGCTATGTAATTGGATATACAGCGTTTTTCTGGTTTTGAGAAATTAAAAATCGCAGTGAAATCAATCGCCTTCTCGTTTCATCACGGACTTGTATGATTGATAACAACTTGGCGGAAAATTAGGTAAAATTGTTTCAGAAAATTTTTTTATGATTGTCTTCCACACGCGCTCTTCTTTAACGGACCCGGCCTGCAGGAGGACAAAAAGAGGTGGTATGCGTAATAGGGCTTTGGCTGATTTAGACCGTGTAGTTGCGTTAGGTGGAGGACATGGATTGGGGCGCGTGATGTCGTCGCTGTCATCATTGGGTTCACGCCTGACCGGCATTGTCACTACCACCGATAACGGCGGCTCGACCGGCAGAATTCGCCGTTCCGTAGGCGGCATCGCCTGGGGAGACATGCGCAACTGCTTAAACCAGCTCATTACCGAACCTAGCGTAGCGTCGGCGATGTTCGAATACCGTTTTAGCGGCAGCGGCGAACTCGACGGGCATAATCTCGGTAATCTTATTCTGCGCGCCCTCGACAGCCTTAGCGTGCGTCCTTTAGAAGCGATGAACCTTGTGCGCAGACTGCTGAAAGTCGATGCAGAGCTGATTCCAATGTCTGAAGATCCGGTTGACCTTGCCGCTATCGATGCCGATGGCAATCACATTCACGGCGAAGTGAATGTCGACCAATTGCTCAAAGTGCCGCGCCAACTGCTGCTGGAGCCCAAAGTGCAGGCAACCGGTGAAGCGCTCGACGCCATTGCCGAAGCCGATTTAATCGTCATCGGTCCAGGCAGCTTCTTTACCAGCCTGATGCCTCTGCTACTGCTCGACGATCTCACCACCGAACTGCGCCGCAGTCGGGCACACATTGTATATATCAGCAATCTTGGCAAAGAGCTGAGCGTGGCCGCCGCCTCGTTAAATTTGCAGGATAAACTCAATCTGATCGAAAAGCAGATTGGCCGCGCGGCAATTAATGCCGCCATCGTCGGCCCGAACATTCCGCTTGGCGAAGCCAGCAGCCGACTGATTATTCAGCGTCCGCTGGAGGCGCAGGACGTGCCGTATCGCCATGACAGAGAGCTGCTGCGACTTGCGCTTGAAGAAGCGTTACAGCGAATGGGGTAATCTCAGTCTGCTTTATCAGCGTCGTTTTTCTTCACAAGCGGATGATTATTCCACGGGCTGTCAGCGGCAGGTTTCGCGCTGCTGACACGCTTGGCTGGAGCAGAATTTGCTGGCGCTGAACGACGCTGACCTTTGTGATTCTCACCTTTTTTGCTCGGCTCTTTACCGCCCAACCCTTCACTGCCCGCGTCTGGTTTCAATAAACCTTCAACAAAATCGAGATACAGCGTTTCGACTTCCTTACGTGCCCACGGCGTGCGACGCAGGAATTTGAGGCTGGATTTAATACTCGGATCACTCTTGAAACAGTTGATATTCACCTGCCCCGCCAGCGCCAGCCAACCAAAGTTCTCAACCAACTCGGTCAGCAATTTTTCCAGCGTAACGCCGTGTAAAGGATCTTTAGGTTTGATATCGGTCATTCGCTGCCATCACTCAATTTTTCAAGGGCGCAGATTCTAGCACAGACGCATCTCGTCTTTATCTTTCATCTTCAAATTACACCAATGCAATACCTTATAGATTTCGTGTTGTAAGAAGCCAACGCACCTACAACGCGAAAGATATAGGTAGGTAATACCTTATAGATTTGGTGTTGTGAGAAGGCGGCAACTGAGCCAATCCGCCGGAGCTTACACAGGTAAGTGACCGGGGTTGGCGAGGGAAGCCAACGCATCTACAGCGCGAAAGATATAGGTAGGCAATACCTTATAGATTTGGTGATGTAGGAAGGCGGCAACCGAGCCAATCCCCGGGAGCTTACACAGGTAAGTGACCGGGGTTGGCGAGGGAAGCCAACGCACCTACAGCGCGAAAGATATAGGTATTTAGGATACCGCGATGAACTGTTCGCGTAGCGCATGAAGCTCATCGCGAGTGTTCGCCGCAGCTTCGAACTCCAAGTTCTGCGCGTGCTGATACATAAGTGCTTCCAACTCGCGGATCCTTTGTTCCAACGCTTTTGGCGTAAGCGCTTTGACCGTAGAAGCCGCCTGAGCGTCGCGCAACTCTTTGTTCTTTTTGAATTTCGGCTGTCCAAGCTGCAAGATATCGCCGATTTTCTTGTTCAAACCCTGAGGCGTAATGCCGCGTTCGAGGTTATAAGCTTCCTGTTTGGCGCGACGACGTTCAGTTTCTTCAATCGCTTTAGCCATCGACTTGGTGATTTTATCACCGTAGAGAATCGCTTTACCGTTCAGGTTACGCGCCGCACGACCAATGGTCTGAATCAACGAACGCTCAGAACGCAGGAAGCCCTCTTTATCGGCATCAAGAATTGCTACCAGTGAAACCTCAGGCATATCAAGGCCTTCTCGTAACAAGTTGATGCCGACCAGCACGTCGAACTCGCCAAGACGCAGGTCACGGATGATCTCGACACGCTCGACGGTATCGATATCTGAGTGCAGATAACGCACTTTCTCGCCGTGTTCTTCAAGGTATTCGGTGAGATCTTCGGCCATGCGCTTAGTCAGCGTGGTCACCAGCACGCGCTCGTTTATCGCAACACGTTTGCGGATCTCGGAGAGGAGATCGTCGACCTGCGTGCCTACCGGACGCACTTCGATCAGCGGATCGAGAAGGCCGGTCGGTCGGACCACCTGCTCGACGACGTCACCGCCCGATTTTTCCATCTCGTAATTACCCGGCGTCGCGGAAACATAGATGCTCTGCGGCGCCAGCGCTTCAAACTCTTCAAAGCGTAATGGACGGTTATCCAGCGCCGACGGCAGGCGGAAACCATACTCAACCAGCGTTTCTTTACGCGAACGGTCGCCTTTATACATCCCGCCGATTTGCGGAATGGTGACGTGGGATTCGTCGACAATCAGCAGGCCGTCAGGTGGCAGGTAATCGAACAACGTTGGCGGTGGCGCACCCTCGCCGCGACCCGAAAGGTAGCGCGAGTAGTTCTCGATGCCGGAGCAATAGCCCAGCTCGTTCATCATTTCAAGATCAAACTGGGTACGCTGGCTGATGCGCTGCTCTTCCAGCAGTTTATTGCTCGACAGCAGATTTTTGCGCCTGTCTGCCAGTTCAACCTTGATCTCTTCCATTGCCTGCACAATGCGTTCGCGCGGCGTCACGTAGTGCGTTTTTGGATAAATAGTAAAGCGCGGCACTTCCTGCGCAATCTGGCCGGTGAGCGGGTCGAACAGAGACAGACGCTCAACCTCTTCATCAAACAGCTCGATACGCAGCGCCAAATCGTCAGATTCCGCAGGAAACACATCGATCACCTCGCCGCGCACGCGGAAGGTACTGCGCTGAAACGCCTGATCGTTACGGGCATATTGCAGCTCCGCCAAACGACGCAGGATCGAGCGTTGATCGATGATCATCCCTTTCGTGAGATGCAGCATCATCTTGAGATAAAGATCGGGGTCGCCCAGACCATAGATAGCCGACACGGAAGCCACCACGATAACGTCACGGCGTTCAAGCAGCGCTTTAGTGGCCGAAAGTCGCATTTGCTCGATGTGTTCGTTAACCGAGGCATCTTTTTCGATAAAGGTGTCGGAGCTCGGCACATAGGCTTCTGGCTGATAGTAGTCGTAGTAAGAAACAAAATATTCCACCGCATTCTCGGGGAAGAACTCTTTCATTTCGCCATACAACTGCGCCGCCAGCGTCTTGTTAGGCGCAAGCACCATGGTCGGACGGTTAAGATCGGCAATCACGTTGGCGACGGTAAAGGTCTTGCCCGAACCGGTTACGCCCAGCAGCGTCTGGTGAGCCAGGCCATTTTCAAGCCCTTCTTCCAGACGACGGATGGCCTCAGGCTGATCGCCCGACGGTTTAAATTCGGAATGTAGTTTGAATACTTTGCTCATTGCGGGCTACCTGAGATGAGAACGTGCAAGACCGGAGAGGAAGTATGGAACACCCCCTCCTCATGTCAAATGGATCACTACAAAGTGTAGATCATATATTATACTGGATAAATACACAGGTTTAAATGGTGATTTTTTAGCTAATAAACTTTTTGCAATTTACGGGGTCTCAAAGAGGAATAGAACAGAACCAAAAAAGGGCAATTAGGCGTTCAACTTTCACCATAAGGATCCTTTATCTTCAGATTCCGTCGTCAAACAAGTTTTTCAAGGGCGTTGACTAAAAATTACACGGAAACGGTGAAGAAACACTCATGGTATTGATTTTAATTAAGCTGTTGAAAAATAGGAATTTCCTTAAAAAGCCGACAATCCGGTCAAACTAAGCTCAGCCCGCGCCCAGACTAGCGTGCAGCAACTTTTATTGCGCTCATGCACAAGGTTATCCACAGGAATAGTGGATAAGTCTCAGCACGCCGCTTGGGGCCTGCGTTGACAAAAATCGACATTTTCTCAAACCCGGCCAATTTGACGTTTTTTTAGTTATTTTTTTACATTTTTATGACTATATATATTCAGATTTAGCCTAGATAAACTTCCTGTTTTGATTTGCAAATTCAGGATCACCCTCTCTCTTTGCCCTTTTATCACTTTTTATCTTTTCCTCTTGCACCAAAACTTCCGACCACGGCACTGGCAAAGTGCACCTCATTAACAGACTCCTTGCCGAAACATTACCTTTAGTAAAGCCTGCTCTCTTTTTACTGCTCTTCATCCCGCTTTTTACCCCGCAAAATACTCTTTAAGAGTTATCTTTTCAGAGTTGGCCCAAGAGTTGCAACATTCGTCCTAGACGTCACCTTTACAGATTTTGTACTGAGTGGTGCTCGACTTCAAAAATAGGGTGATTTTGCAATTTTAAGTGACTTTGAAGGCTTTTAAGGCAAATAAACGTAAGTTTTAGCCGTTTAGCACTACGGGATAGCCGTTTTCCAGCTGTTGAAACGGAATGATTTCGGAATAAAAACCGAATTTAATTCTGCTTGGACAGACCTGCGGCATCGTAAAAATGTCAGAAATATGACAGGAGTCGTCGAATGTTGTGTTCAGCAGAACGCGTAATAAATGAGGAACAACTGATGCTAAGCGTAAAAGCCATTAACCAGTATTACGGGCAAAATCATACCCTGTGGGACATCAATCTCGAGCTCTATCGCGGCCAGTGTAATAGCCTGATTGGTCGAAACGGCGTCGGAAAAACGACGCTTATCAACTGCATCATGGGGCATTTGCCCGTGAAAAGCGGGACGATGATTTGGCAGTCGGCCAATCAGGAGCCGCAAAACCTGTTAGTGATGCCGGTAGAAACGCGCGCGCGGATGGGAATTGGCTATGTGCCACAGGGTCGACAGATATTTTCACAGATGAGTGTCGACGAAAACCTGCAAATCGCCATGATGGCCGGACGCAACAAGATGCGCCGCGTACCTTCTCAGGTTTACGATCTCTTCCCCTCTTTAAAAGAGATGGGATCGCGCAAAGCCGGTGAACTCGACGAAAGTCAGCAGCAGCAGCTTGCGATTAGCCGCGCGCTGGTTCAGGAACCTGAACTGTTGATCCTTGATGAACCCACCGAGCACACCAGCGAAGCGATGGAAGCTAATATGGGTAATATTATCCATCGCCTTAATCGCGACCTAGGCCTTACGTTGCTGCTGGTCGGCCACAAACTGCCGTTTATTCGCAGCGTTGCCGACCGTTTTTGTCTGTTAGACGGCGGCCGTAATGTTGCTCAGGGCACGCTGGCGCAACTCGACGATAATTTGGTAAAAACCTATCTCGCCGTATAAGGATCCTGCTTATAAAGGGGATCTGGTTAAAAAAGAGCCTCCAGCGACAGATAGCGACCCATTTCAGAGAACTGATCGTTTTGAAGATACGGGATCTCGCCCAGCAGCGGCGCAGGCAACATACGTCTCAAAGTTTCGAGATAAGCCTGATGATGCTTCCCCGTTTCCTCAACGTCATTGGCAATCCATCCTGCCAACGTTAAGCCGCTTTGCAAGATAGCCTGCGCGGTGAGTACGGCGTGGTTGATGCAACCTAAGCGCATGCCGACCACCAGAATGACCGGTAATTTCTCTTCGATCACCCAATCAGCAAAAGTTTGAGACTCATTCAGCGGCGTAAACCAGCCTCCTGCGCCTTCAACTACCACCCAATCCGCCAGCGGTTCAAGTTCGCGCAGTCCTTTAGAAAGGACTGAAAACTCGATAATTCGCCCTTCCAGCTTACTTACAATGTGTGGCGAAGTCGGTTCGATAAAGGTACACGGATTAACCTGCGCATAACTCAACGCTACCGAACTGTTTGCCTGCAAGGCTAGCGCATCGCTGTTTCGTGGCCCTTCGGAGGTCATTTCACTGCCTGATGCCACCGGTTTATAGCCTGCAACGCGCAAGCTTCTCGCCGTTGCCGCCTGTAAAAAGGCACAGGTTGCCACTGTTTTACCCACTTCAGTATCGGTGCCGGTAATAAACCAGCGTCCGTTATTTGTTAACTCTGACATCTCATTCTTCTTCGCAGTGAATCACGCCATAAACCAGCCGGTAAGTTAAAGGCAGCTGGCCCTCTTGGCGCTGATAATGTTTGTCGACACTTGCCAGTCGTTCGCGTCCACCCAGCCCTCCTAGCCTGCCGTTTTTAATGTGCGTTGCACCAATACCTTTCAGCGAGCGCATCAGGCTCATGACATCAGGAAACAGCGCGGTATGCTGGCTGAATTCGACGTGATGGGTATAAGGCGCGCACGCTTCGGCGATTTTATCGGGCGTCAAAAATTTATTGACGTGGGGGCGACCGTCGACCTTCATCCACGCCTGCGACAGCTCGAGTAACGAGTTTTCGGCCAGCGTAGAGAACAGTACAAGCCCGCCGGGTCGAGTCACGCGCACCAACTCCTGTAAGGCACGCGGCAGCGCGTTGCACCACTGAACAGCTAAATTACTAAAACTAATATCGACCGAATTGTCGGCGAGCGGTAGACGCTCGATGTCGCCAGGCAGGTAAATATCGGCCGAATTCAGGTCACGCGCCTGTGCCAGCATCCCTTCGGAAAGGTCGAGCGCGGTCACCGATTTCCCGGCGTCACGCCAGCGACGACTAAAATATCCGGTTCCGCAGCCGGCATCGAGCACTTGCGATCCCAATGCGATGCCCTGTGCGTCGGCGAGAGCGAGCAGTCGCTCTCCCGTTTGGCGCTGCAACTCTGCCGCGCCTTCATAACTGTGCGCTGCGCGACTAAAGGCGTCGGCAACCGCTTTTTTATTCACTAACTCGGTAACTGCACCCATTCAGGGACTCCAGCAAAATATCAATATCTTCGGGCTGATGGGCAGCCGTGAGGGTTAAACGCAGGCGCGCACTGCCTGGCGGCACAGTGGGCGGACGTATCGCACTCACCCATAATTGCTGCTCGCGCAGTCGTTGCGCCACGTCCAGTGCGGCCTGATTCTCGCCGATCATCACCGGCTGAATCGCGCTCGTAGACGGAGTCAGCGCTAACCCCAGCTGCCTGCCACCCGTTTTAAAACGGGCAATGTTGGCCGCCAGTTTATCACGCAGGTCATCACCTTGCTGAATACATGTCAGCGCGGCCTGCAACGCGCAAACCTGTGCAGCGGGCATGGCGGTGCTGTAAATCAGGTGACGGGCGAACTGTAATAAATAGTCGGCCGTGGCTTCATCGCACAGCACTGCCGCGCCGCTACAGCCAAATGCCTTGCCAAACGTCAGCACTAACAGCTCGGGTTTAACGCCCTGCTGCCAACAGCTGCCTCGTCCTTGCTCGCCCACAACGCCAATTCCGTGTGCATCGTCCACCAGCAGCCAACTGCCATGCTTGCGCGCCAGATTATGCAGATCGTTTAACGGCGCGGTATCGCCATCCATGCTGAAGACGCCTTCGGTGACAGTTAATGTTTCACCCGTCAGCGGTTTTTCCAGCAGACGGGCCAACGCCTGAGGCTGATTGTGAGCAAAACGGCGCAGCTGAGCGGGCGACTGCACCGCCGCCTCCAATAGCGAAGCGTGGCTCAGTTTGTCGGCTAAAATCCGGTCATCGGCCTGCATCATGGCCGCCAGCACGGCTTGATTCGCGGCAAAACCTGAAATAAACAGCAGAGCACGCGAATAGCCCTGCCAATCGGCCAGCTGCTGCTCAAACTGTTGATGCACCGTCGAGAAGCCGGTCACGTGGCCTGATCCGCCACTGCCGACGCCATAACGCGCCGCGCCCTGCTGCCACGCCGCAATCAGGGCCGGATGCTGCGAAAGACCGAGATAGTCGTTGCCTGAAAAATTCAGATAACGCTGCCCGTTTTGCTCCAACCAACGGCCATTGCCCCCCGCGTTGGCCTGCCTTTGCCTGAACGCGCTGGCGGCATGGCGCTCTTCCAGCGCATTGGAAATTCTTTCAGACCAGCTCATTTTTCGCCGCCTTTTCGATCACACGGCAGCATTGTAAAACTGCTCGTTGTCAGCGTGCAAAAGCTGCTCACTCAACGCCTGCTGCTGCTCTTCGTCACCCATCTCGGTAGCAAAATCCTGCGGATTCAGACCCAACTTGGCAAATAGAATCAGGTCTTTATCTTCAGCCGGGTTCGGCGTGGTCAGCAGCTTGCAGCCATAGAAAATCGAATTGGCACCCGCCATAAAACACATCGCCTGCGTTTGCTCGCTCATCTGCTCGCGCCCCGCCGAAAGACGCACATAAGAGCGCGGCATCATGATTCGTGCGACGGCAATAGTACGAATAAAATCAAAAGGATCGACGTCGTCGTTATCGGCCATCGGCGTACCTTTGACTTTCACCAGCATGTTAATCGGCACGCTCTCCGGCGGCGTGGGCAGATTGGCAAGCTGCATCAGCAAGCCTGCGCGATCTTTGACCGATTCTCCAAGCCCCACAATCCCGCCCGAGCAGACTTTAATTCCCGCGCCGCGCACTTCCTGCAGCGTATCGAGGCGTTCCTGATAGCTACGGGTGGTAATCACGCTGCCGTAAAATTCCGGGGAGGTATCGAGGTTGTGGTTATAGAAATCCAGCCCCGCCGTGGCTAAACGCTGCGCCTGCGTCGTGTTTAAAGTACCTAGTGTCATGCAGGTTTCCATGCCCAACTCTTTAACGCCCTGCACCATTTGCTCAAGATAAGGCATGTCGCGGTCGTGCGGGTTTTTCCAGGCTGCGCCCATGCAAAAACGCGTTGACCCGGCCGCCTTGGCCTGACGGGCCGATTCCAGTACCTGCTCGACCTCCATCAATCGCTCTGACTCAAGCCCCGTTTTATAGCGGGAACTCTGCGGGCAATATTTGCAATCTTCCGGACACGCACCGGTTTTAATCGACAGCAACGTGCTGACCTGCACCTGTCGCGGGTCAAAGTGCTGGCGATGAAGCTGCTGCGCCTCAAACATCAGCTCAAGAAACGGTTTTTCGAATAACGCTTTAGTTTGCTCGTAGGTCCAACGGGTGCGGGTTGTCATAAGACATCTCCAAAAGTAATGATATACCGTAAACCATTTTTGATTTATTTTAGTTTACGGTCAACGTAATATTTACTTTTAGGTTTACAGGATTTTAAATCCTCAATTCAAGGCACTGCGCCCGCAAGGAATTTTCATGACACCGGCCGATCTCGAATTCGATCAACGCCATATCTGGCATCCGTACACTTCAATGACCCAGCCGTTACCTACTTATCCCGTGGAATCGGCGCATGGCGTGATGCTTTATCTGGCCGATGGCAGGCAGCTCGTAGACGGCATGTCTTCCTGGTGGGCCGCGATCCACGGCTATAACCATCCGCGACTCAATCAGGCGGCCGTCGATCAAATCGGCAAAATGTCGCACGTGATGTTTGGCGGTATTACACACCCTTCGGCCATTGCCCTGTCGCGCCAACTGGTCGAGATGACGCCCGCCGGGCTCGAGTGCGTTTTTTTGGCCGATTCGGGGTCGGTGGCGGTCGAGGTCGCGATTAAAATGGCGATGCAATACTGGCAGGCACGTGGCGAAAAACGCCAGAAACTGCTGACTTTGCGCAACGGCTATCACGGCGACACCTTCGGCGCGATGGCGGTTTGCGACCCGCAAAACTCTATGCACAGCCTGTATCAGGGTTATTTGCCTGAACATTTGTTTGCTACCGCGCCGCAAAGCCGTTTCGACCAGCCTTGGAATGCCGAAGATATTGCCCCTTTTGCCGCGCTGCTGGCTGAGCATCAACACCACATTGCCGCCGTGATCCTCGAGCCGATTGTTCAGGGCGCAGGCGGCATGCGAATTTATCATCCCGAATATCTCAAGCAGGTACGCGCGCTCTGCGACGACGCGGGGATCCTGCTGATTGCCGATGAAATCGCCACCGGTTTTGGTCGCACGGGTAAACTTTTTGCCTGCGATCACGCAGATATTGCACCCGATATTCTTTGCGTTGGAAAAGCGTTAACCGGCGGATATTTAACGCTTTCGGCAACGTTGACCACCCGTAATGTGGCCGAAACCATCAGTAACGGCGAGGCCGGATGTTTTATGCATGGCCCGACGTTTATGGCTAATCCGCTAGCCTGCGCAGTGGCTAGTGCCAGCCTGTCATTGCTG
This sequence comes from Rouxiella sp. T17, assembly GCF_036663475.1. Lineage (NCBI taxonomy): Bacteria > Pseudomonadati > Pseudomonadota > Gammaproteobacteria > Enterobacterales > Yersiniaceae > Rouxiella > Rouxiella sp. T17. Next base: position 87,928 of record NZ_JAWUEA010000034.1, read on the forward strand.
GCCGAAAATCGCTGGCCGTTGCAGGTTGCGGCCATCGAAGAGCAGCTGAAAGCCGAGCTTACGCCGTTGAAACAGCACGCCGCCGTCGCGGATGTTCGGGTGCTCGGCGCGATTGGCGTGGTCGAAATGCATCAGCCGGTGGACATGGCGCGCTTGCAGCAGCACTTCGTGGCGCAGGGCGTGTGGATCCGTCCGTTCGGCAAACTTATTTACCTGATGCCGCCTTATGTCATCACTCCCGCTCAGCTCAGACAACTTACACAGGCCATTGCCAGTGCGCTAGAGGCACTTTACAGCGACAGGTAGTTTCTTCGAGGAGTCTTGGAAAACGGGCAAATTTCTATTGTCGGCGTAACAAAACTGTTGCTTAATCAGTCAGCACCGTTACGCCACTTTTGCCCAGTCCAGGAGGAGTTTGCATGAAGAGCGCCATGTCCCCGCAGTCGAAATTACCCGACGTCGGCACCACGATTTTTACCGTGATCGGCCAGCTTAGCGCCGAGCACAATGCCCTGAATCTTTCACAGGGCGCGCCCAACTTTTCTTGCCAACCGTCACTGATTGACGCCGTCGCCACCTCCATGCGTGCCGGTCAGAATCAGTATGCCCCGATGGCCGGTGTGGCGGCATTGCGTCAAGCGTTGGCCGACAAGGTCGAAGCGCTTTATGGCAGCCGCTATGACGCCAACAGCGAAGTCACGATTACCGCCAGCGCCAGCGAAGGTTTGTATTCTGCGATCAGTGCGTTGGTGCATCCCGGCGATGAAGTTATCTACTTCGAACCCGCTTTTGACAGCTACTCGCCTATCGTCCGTTTGCAGGGCGCAACGCCGGTGCCAATTACCTTGTCGATGGACGATTTCAGTATCGATTGGGATCAGGTCGCCAGCGCGATTAATAGCCGCACGCGAATGATCATCATTAATAGCCCGCATAATCCCACCGGCGCTATTTTCACTCAGCACGATATCGACAGGCTGACTGCCCTGACCCGCAATACCGATATCGTGATCCTTTCCGATGAAGTTTACGAACACGTCGTTTTCGATGGTGAACGCCACGAAAGCATGGCGCGCCATTCCGAGCTGGCCGAGCGCAGTGTCATCGTTTCATCGTTTGGTAAAACTTATCACGTCACCGGCTGGCGCGTGGGTTACACGCTGGCTCCTGCGGCATTGATGGACGAAATCCGGAAAATTCATCAGTTTATGGTGTTCACCGCCGACACGCCGATGCAGCACGCTTTTGTTGAAGCGCTGGCAACGCCGCAAAGTTATTTGGGGCTGGCCGATTTTTATCAGCAGAAGCGCGATTTAATGGTTAATTCTTTGCAGCATTCGCGTTTTGAGCTGCTGCCAAGCCGTGGCAGCTTCTTTATGCTGGCCCGATTTAGCCATTTCAGCCCGCTCAGCGACGATGAATTTGTATTGAGTTTAATTCGCGACCATCAGGTTTCCAGCATTCCGCTCTCTGCCTTTTATAGCGGAAACAGGCCTACCGGATTGATTCGCCTAAGCTTTGCCAAAGATGACGCCACGCTAATTGAAGGCACACGTCGCCTTTGCGGCGTGTAGTTATTGATGAATAGTTATTGATGAATAGTTATTAATAGAAGTTATTTATGAAGAGTTATTGATGAGTAGCACCACACCTCGGGAGCTTTAAAAATGCATAAATTAAAAAGTTTGCTGTTGCTAAGCTGTGCCGTTGCCTCTTTTTCAACTTTGGCGGCAAGCTCGTCAATAAAATTTGGCTTGGAGGCGCAGTATCCGCCGTTTGAATCAAAATCCGCTAAAGGTGAGCTTGAAGGTTTTGACATAGACGTCGGTAAAGCGGTCTGTGCGGCGGCGAAAGTAACCTGTGAATGGAGCGAAACGTCGTTTGACGGGCTGATTCCTGCATTGCAGGCGCGTAAATTCGACGCGATTAATTCAGCCATGAACGTCACAGAAAAACGTCGTCAGGCGATTGACTTTACTCAGGTTATTTATCGTGTACCGAGCAAGCTGATAGCGAAAGGCGACTCAGGTTTACTGCCTGACGTCGCCGCATTGAAAGGCAAACACATAGGCGTGCTGCAAGGGTCGATTCAGGAGAGTTTTGCCAAGGCCCATTGGGCACCGCAGGGCGTTGATGTGGTCTCGTATCAGGATCAAAGTCAGGTTTATCTCGATTTAACTTCGGGTCGTCTCGACGGCACGCTGGTGCTGGCACCCGCCGGGCAAGACGGATTCCTGAATAAACCCGATGGCAAAGGCTACAGCTTCGTCGGTGAGGCAGTACGCGACGACAAAATCCTCGGCAGCGGCGTGGCGTTTGGCCTGCGCAAAGGCGACACGGCTAACAAAGAACGTTTAGACAAGGCTATCGACAGCATTAAAAAGGATGGCACCGTCAGTCAACTGTCGAAGAAATACTTCGGCGATTTGGATGTTACCGTCAAATAAGCCGTGCTCTTTTTGAAAAGGTTATCCTGCGGCGACCGCTAATTGCGCAGGATAACGTCAATTTATTTTTATCTGTTAACAAAACAATGCCTTTACATTCTGTACCTTAGCAGCGAATCCCTGATACTGTCCCCTTACAATCCCGCTGGGCGTCCTATACTTGTTGCCGGTGGAAGATTTTTTTAATTTTAAGGAGTCAGTATGTCTCAACATTCATCGGTCAATCGCCGCTTCGTTCTTGCTTCACGTCCAAAGGGCGCGCCGGTTGCTGAAAACTTCCGTTTGGAAGAGGCTGAATTGCCTACTATCGCAGACGGCCAATTGCTGTTGCGTACCGTTTATTTGTCGCTTGACCCGTACATGCGCGGCCGCATGAGCGACGCGCCGTCCTACGCTGCGCCCGTCGCCATTGATGAAGTCATGACCGGCGGTGCCGTGTCGCGCGTGGTCGAGTCGAAACATCCCGATTTTAAAGCGGGTGACTGGGTGGTTGCGACCAACGGCTGGCAAGATTACGCTGCCATCGACGGTAAACTGGCGCGCAAACTCGAAGGCGTCGCGCTTGAGCACCCTTCTCTGGCGCTCGGCGTACTCGGCATGCCCGGTTTCACTGCCTACATGGGCCTCTTGGACATCGGCGAACCGAAACCTGGCGAAACCGTGGTGGTTGCCGCTGCGACAGGACCTGTAGGTTCACTGGTCGGCCAGATAGCCAAAATCAAAGGCTGTAAAGTTATCGGCATTGCGGGCGGCGAAGAAAAATGTCGTTACGCGGTAGAACATTTCGGCTTCGACGAATGTATCGATCACCGTGCCGACAAGCTTGAGCAGCGTTTGAAAGAAGCCTGCCCTCGCGGCATCGACGTTTACTATGAAAACGTCGGCGGCAAAGTGTTTGACGCCGTATTGCCCCTGCTCAATACCAAGGCGCGCGTTCCGCTGTGTGGCGTCGTTTCTCAGTACAACGCTGAAAACCTGCCAAAAGGCGAAGATCGCCTGATGCTGCTAACCAACACCATCTTGAAGAAACGTTTGCGTATTCAGGGCTTTATCATTTTCGATGACTACGGCCATCGCTACCCTGAATTTGCCCAGCAGATGAGCGAATGGTTCTCTGCCGATAAGATTAAATTCCGCGAGCATATTGTCGAAGGGCTAGAAAATGCGCCGGAACAGCTGATTGGCCTGCTCGAAGGCAAAAACTTCGGCAAGCTGGTGATTAAAGTGGGTGACGAAGCCGAATAAGCCCTGATTTTCTGGCAATTTAATCCTTGAATGTCTTTAGAGGTGAAGCAATGAAACTATTAATTGTCCTGACTTCTCACGATAAACTGGGCGAAACCGGCAAGAAAACGGGTTTTTGGCTCGAAGAATTTACTGCGCCTTACTATGAGTTTGTCGATGCCGGTGCTGAGGTGGTTTTAGCCTCGCCATTGGGCGGACAGCCGCCGCTGGACCCTAAAAGCGACGAGCCTGATGCACAAACAGAAACCACGGCGCGTTTTCGTCAAGACCAGCACGCGCAGCAACTGCTGGCCGAAACGCATAAATTATCCGAGGTCGATGCCGAAGATTTTGACGCGGTATTTTACCCGGGCGGCCACGGTCCGCTGTGGGATCTGGCAGAAGATGCGAACTCAATTGTATTAATTGAAGATTTCTGGCGCGCCGGCAAACCGGTGGCGGCAGTCTGCCACGCGCCCGGCGTGCTTCGTCACGTTGAAATCGATGATGTGCCGCTGGTTAAAGACAAGCGCGTCACTGGTTTTAGCAACAGCGAAGAAGAAGGCGTGCAGTTAACCGAGATTGTGCCTTTCCTGGTCGAAGACGAGCTGAAGAAAAATGGCGGTGATTACAGTAAAGCGGCGGACTGGCGGCCTTACGTGGTGGTCGACGGCAAGCTTATCACCGGCCAGAATCCAGCCTCTTCCGCCGCCGTCGCACAGGCATTATTGAAAATGCTCGGCACTGACTAACTGGCTATTTTATAAAAAGCGTTCACAAACACGCGATTAAAAGCTGCTCATAAACAAAAACAATCCAGAGGATTTTATGGCTTTTACGATTAAAAGTAATGATCTGCAAGACGGCGAGAAAATGCCAAACGCGCAGGTTTTCAATGGCATGGGCTATGAAGGGGATAACTTGTCCCCTCACCTGAGCTGGGAAAATGCCCCTGCCGGAACAAAAAGTTTTGCTATTACCTGTTACGACCCTGACGCGCCCACCGGTTCCGGCTGGTGGCATTGGGGCGTTGCTAATCTTGCTGCCGATCTTGCCGAAATCCCGACGGGTGCAGGTTCGGATAAAGGTAATCTGCCAGCCGGTGCGGTTCAAACCCGTACTGATTTCGGCAAGGCGGGCTACGGCGGCGCGGCACCGCCACAGGGCGAACATCACCGCTACCAGTTTACCGTTTACGCGTTGGATGTTGAAAAGCTGGAAGTTTCCGAGGAATCCAGCGGCGCTTACTTAGGTTTCAACCTGCACTTCCATACGCTGGGCAAAGCGTCCCTGACGGTGATTTATAGCTAATAAACACGTGTTAAACGTGAAAATATTCGCTTATAGATAAAGAAATTCTTAAACATAAAATCGAGCTGTGTTACAAACGTTCTCTGGCTTTAGCTGAAATAATTTGTAACGTATAAAGCCCGAGCGAATAACTCAATCGATAACAAGTATGCCAAGTGGTCAGCCAAGCTGGCCGCTTTTTTTATGCATTAACTTTGTTAAGCCACACTCTTTATGTACCTGAACGACGGACATGAATAGCGTGCAAAAATTTTTCAGTGCATCAAGGAGAAAGACACAGTGAAAATGACCCGTTTGTCGCGTGCCTGCGCCGTATTATCAACCACGCTGATATTAACCGCCTGTAGCCACAGTGAAGAAAATCTCTCTTCGCAACTTGCGCCCGGCACGGCAGCGTTACCCGTACTGAGTGCCGATGAAGCCGGCAACTTTACCCAGAATGCCTATCTGGCGTTTGGCGGTCCTTCCGTTCAGAAACAGCAACAGGGCTGGACGCCGATTCTGGCGAGCACTGAAGGCGCAAGTAATGTCTACGTAGTGGGTCCGCAAAAAGGCACCGACGGCGCACAGTACACTACCGTGCAACAGGCCATTAACGCAGCGATGAAGGACCATAATCACGGCGAACGCGAATACATTAAAGTCTTGCCGGGCACTTACAACGGTGCCGTGTATATTCCGGCTGGCGCGCCGCCGATCAGCCTGTTTGGCGCAGGGACCACGGCGGATCAGGTCGTGCTGCAACAGGGAATTGAAGGCAATACTGCCCCCGCTGATTACCGCAAGGCAGTGAATTCAAACGGCCAATTCTTGCCGGGCGATCGCGCGTGGTACATGTTCTCGGTGTGTGGTAATGCGCAGAACCAGACTATCGGCGCGAACTGTAGCGCGACCGTGTGGGCGCAGAGTAATGGCCTGCAATTGCAGAATCTGACCGTGGCAAATAGCGTGCAAGATGCGGTAGATGCAGGTGAGCATCCGGCCGTGGCGCTGCGCGTTGACGGTGACCAAACGCTGCTGGATAACGTTCACGTTTTAGGCCGTGAAAACACGCTGCTGCTGACCACCAGCGACGTCAACAACAAGCCTGTGACCAGCCGTTATAGCCGTGTTTACGTGCATAATAGCCTGATTGAAGGTGATGTCGATTACGTCACCGGCGCGGCGAACGCAGTGTTCGATCACGTTGAATTCCATACTGTTTCAAGCCGTGGCGTTAAGCAGGCTAGCGTCTTTGCACCTGCAACACCGGCGAACGTGCCTTACGGTTTCCTGGTCATCGACAGCAGCCTGACTGGCGACAAAGGCTTTAATGGTGAAGGCGGAGCGCAGAAAGCGTTGCTGGGTCGTGCATCTGACGTTGGCGTTGCCGACGGCGGTTACGCACCGGGCCAGACGCCAAACGGTCAGTTGGTTATCCGCGATAGCAAAATCGACGGCAGCTATAACTTGCAACAGCCTTGGGGCAATGCGGCTTACTCACAGCGTCCGTTTAATGGCAACGTTGCCGCTAACCGCGACCTAAACGACACCGGTTTCAACCGCCTGTGGCAGTTTAACAACACCGTTTCCGCTGCTCAGTAATTGATTGATTAACTAGATAATAGAAACGCCAAGCCAAAAAAAACGCCAGACATTTTTCGTCTGGCGTTTTTTATTGAGCTTAATACACCTGATTTTAAAACAGCTGATTAATGGTTCAGCGAAATTACCGTGACCCACATTGGGCCTTTGCCCACCGGATAGCTTTTCAGGTGGCTCAGTTTGCCGCTGGTGGCGTCGATGCTGGCGACTTCAATGGCGTCGGATTTTTGTCCCGCCGTAATTACGAACTTTCCGCTCAGATCGATGTTAAATCCGCGCGGCTGCTTTTCAGTCGGATGATGACCTACCAACTCAAGCTCGCTGCCGTCTTGGGAAACTTTCAGCACTGACAGCAGGCTTGCGGTGCGATCAGATGCATAAAGATAGTGGCCGTTCGGCGTAATGTGCAGGTCGGCTGACCAACGTTCGCCGCTGAAATCGGCAGGCAGAATATCCAACGTTTGAACGTTTTTATACTCGCCCGACGTCACATCTTTCTGGTAAACGTTTACTGTGCCGTCCAACTCATTGACGCAATAGGCATAATGTTGATTCGGGTGGAACGCCATGTGACGCGGACCCGCGCCTTTAACGGTGCTCAACTGTACCGGCTCATGCGGCGTCGCTTCGCCTTTCAGACTGCAATCGTACAGGCGAATGTGGTCTTCTTTCAGCGCGGGGATCATCAACAGCTGATTGGTGGGGTCGATATTTGCAGAGTGCGGCGCCTGCAAGTTTTCGAGCACCTGCTGCGGTGCCAGCGCCACGCCGTCTTCGCCAATCGGATTGATGCTGACATTGTTGTAGCTATAAGAGGCGCTGAAAACGAAACGGCCCTGCAAATCGATGCCCAGATGGGTCGGACTGCCCGGCAGCGGCGACATGCCCGCCTGCTCCAGCTTGCCGTCGTGAGCGATTTTATAGGTCAGCACGGCAAATTCCGGACGCACGCCGACATACAAATGGCGGGCATCGGGAGAGGCGACCATCGGCTGCACCTGTCCCGGCACTTCGACCGTCTGCAACAGCGACAGCGCGCCGTCGTCGTGCAGGTTAAAGGCATGGATCTGCTGGCTGTCAGGACTGGCAACATAAACGACTTGTTTCATCATATCTCCTTATTAACGCTGAAATCGGTTTCGTTTGTTTTATATCTTGAAAAAACGCTGTCTCTCAGCTTAGCAGCATACCCAACGCCAAGCCATTAGCCCCTGATGCGAGGTTTTATCCTTGAGAGTTAAGGTGTAACATCGATAGCCTTGTTTTTATCCACCGACTCACTGCTGGAACCGCTCATGACTTATCGCGTTATCGCGCTCGATCTCGACGGCACGCTGCTTGACCGTCAAAAACGTATTCTTCCCGAATCACTTTCTGCACTGGCTGATGCGCGCGCCGCTGGGATTAAGGTCGTGATTGCGACCGGACGTCACCATGTTGCGATCCACCCTTTCTATCAGGCGTTGGCGCTGGATACGCCGGCAATCTGCTGTAACGGCACGTATCTGTATGATTATCAGGCACGTAAAGTGATTACTTCCGATCCGATGGATAAAATCAAAGCCAAAAAAGTGGTCGATCTGCTGGAGTATTATGGCATTCACGGCCTGTTGTATGTCGACGACGCGATGCTTTATCAGCAGCCGAGCGGCCACGTCGAGCGTTCGATTGCCTGGGGCAAAACGCTGCCGGAAGGCCAGCAGCCGACCATTATTCAGGTAAACAGCCTGCGTGAAGCCGCAGACGACGCCCATTCCGTATGGAAATTTGCCACCTCGCATCACGATTTAGACGCGCTGGAAGCCTTTGCGCAGCAGGTCGAAAAAGAGTTGGGTCTGGCCTGTGAATGGTCGTGGCACGATCAGGTGGATATCGCTAAAGGCGGCAACAGCAAAGGCCGTCGCCTGCAAGAGTGGGTCGAATCGCAGGGATTGCGCATGGCCGATGTCGTCGCATTCGGCGACAACTATAACGACCTGAGCATGCTTGAAAACGTAGGTTTGGGCGTAGCGATGGGCAATGCCGATGACGAAATCAAGGCGCGCTCCGGTTTGGTTATTGCAGACAATGAAAAACCTGGCATCGCCGAAGTGATCCGCAGCAAAATCCTGTAATGCCTCAGTAAATATCTGAATAAACGAAACAAAGCCCGCTAATAATGCGGGCTTTTTTACCTCTTTATGTTCTTACATGGCTATCAATTACGGCTCAGCGAGACGCTTTTTATCTGCGCGAACAGCCATTTTCCGGGCTGAATGACAAGCTCGTCCCGCGCCCACGGCGTGATTTTAGCCCACAGAACATGCCCGCCCACGCTTAGCTTGACGTCAATTGCCGCCTCGCTTTCAAGCAACTCTTCGACCTGTGCCGGTAAGATATTGCGGATGCTGCTGTTATTGGCCTGCGGATGCAAAATCAGCGAAACATCGGCGGCCTGCACCCGAATACGCATCGCCGTGCCCACAGCGGCCTCGACCTTGTTGATCCAGATCTTTTCATCGCCGAGCGCCAAGGCCGTCATGGCGTAATGCGGATGATGTTCGAGCACCTTAACATTCAGCACGCTGCTCTGTTCTTCGCGCGGCAGCCATGGCCGCATCACGCTGCTCGCCCAAACTTGCTCGACATCGCCCAGCGCCAGCACCTTGCCTTTATCCAGTATCAGCACTTTATCGGCCAATTGCAGGATTTCGTCGAGACTGTGGGTCACATACAAAATGGGAATATTGATCTGCTGCGCCAAACGTTCGAGATAAGGCATAAGTTCGCGCTTACGAGGCAAATCCAGCGCGGCGAGCGGCTCGTCCATCAGCAGCAACTCCGGTCCGCTAAGCAGCGCGCGGCCAATAGCGACGCGCTGTTTTTCGCCACCGGACAGCGTGAGCGGATACCGATTAAGCAACGGCGCGATGCCGAGCAGCTCAACGATGCTGTCGAAACGTTCGCGCATTGCGGGCACCATGCCGTACTGCAAATTGCCGCGCACCTTATAATGCGGGAACAGCCGTGCGTCTTGAAACACGTAGCCAATGCGCCGCTTTTCGGGCGGAGTAAAAATATTCACCGAGCCTGTGACACTCTGACGCGACAACACTCGATCGTTTAAAATTATTGATCCCGCGTCAGGTCGCGTTAGACCGGCGATGGCGTTGATGAGCGAGGTTTTACCCGCGCCAGAAAGGCCAAAAATAGCGGTAATGCCGTTTTCCGGTAGCGCGGCTTCGACTTCGAGCTTCAGCTCGCCCACTTGCTGATTAAAATCGAGAATCAGCATTATTCCCCCAAACGCTTGCGGCTGCGTCTTGCCAGCAAATCGGAAAACAGCAGCGCGGCCAGCGACAGTAAAATCGCCAGCACGCAAAGTCTAGCCGCCGCGCCTTCCGCGCCCGGCGTTTGAATTAGCGTGTACATCGCCAGCGGAATGGTCCGCGTTTCACCTGGAATATTGGAAACGAAGGTAATCGTCGCGCCAAATTCACCGAGCGAACGGGCAAAAGCCAGCACCGCACCGACGATAATTCCGGGCAGGGAAAGAGGAAGCGTAATAGTAAAAAAGACTTTCCACGGCGAGGCGCCGAGTGTTTTGGCCGCCTGTTCAAGGCGAGAGTCGATCGCCTCGATCGATTGGCGAATCGCCCTCACCATTAGCGGGAACGCCATGACGGTGGCGGCGAGCACCGCGCCTTTCCAGTTAAAACTCACACTAAATCCGAACCAGTCGAACAGGCGCTCGCCAATGAATCCCCTGCGCCCCATCGCCACCAGCAGTAAATAGCCGATAACCACCGGCGGCAACACCAGCGGCAGGTGAATCAGACTGTCGAACAGCGATTTGCCCGGAAAACGGCAGCGCACCAGCACCCATGCCGTCAGAATCCCTAACGGCAGGCTGAAGATAACCGCGACGCTGGCGATTTTCAGGCTCAGCATCACAGCCTGCCATTCATACTCGCTCAGCAGCATTAGCGCGGAGTAAAGCCGTATTGTTTAAAGATTGCGCTGGCCGCCGGCGTTTTCAGATAGTCATAAAACGCGTCGACAGCAGGATTTTCATGCGTTCTTACGATAGCCATCGGATATTCGACCGGTTTGTGGCTGGATTCCGGGAACACGCCCACGACTTTAACGTCTTTGCTCGCTACGGCGTCGGAACCGTAAACGATGCCCAAAGGCGATTCGCCGCGTTCAACCAGTGCCAGCGCACTGCGCACGTCGCTGGAAGGCGCGAGTTTCGGCTCAAGCGTGGTCCACGCGCCCAGATTTTGCAGCGCCTCTTTGGCATAAATTCCGGCAGGCACGTGTGCCGGATCGCCGACTGCCAGCAGTCCGCCGTTCAGCAGCTGCAACCACGGGGTTTGCTTATTGATGTCGATTTTCGCCTGCTTGCTCTCTTTCGCCGTCACTAACACCAGCTCGTTTCCGAGCAGCGTGTAGCGGGTATTATCAACCATTAGCTGCTTGCCGATGGCGTAATCCATCCACTGCTGATCGGCGGAAATAAACAAATCGGTCGGTGCGCCCTGCTCAATCTGCTTGGCCAACGTTGAGGAGGAAGCAAACGAAGAGACGACCTGCACTTCTTTGCCCTGCTGATACTGATCGGCAATTTTCTGTAGCGCGTTAGTTAACGACGCCGCTGCAAACACCGTAACTTTGTCGGCCGCCTGCGCCTGAGTAAAGAGCCCCGTTGCCAGAACCGCTACAGCCAAACCTTTCGCCAGAGTGATACGCATTAACTATCCTTTTATTTCGTAAGTTGCCTGTTGTTTATAGAATATGCCGTTTATGGATCAAGCTGCATCGTTATGTAACGAGTAATATAGCGTGAAAAATGCGCTGACATAATCTATCTCACTAAAAATTGACCAAAAAAAACCTGACGCGAAGGTCAGGTTTGATTGAATTGAGATAGCGTTAAAGATAAAGAGTGAATTCGTGCAGCGATTAATGATTATGTGTCTTTGGCTGCTGGCGGGACTCTTTTGGATGTCCGATTTTCGAAATCACGTTGAACAGTTCGCCCATGCCATAAATCAGTCCGAGAATAACGGCGATAAAAATGGGTACCATAATGATGGCGAACAGCAAACTTTCTAAAAGTTCTAACATAAAGACCTCTTTCTGCTGGCTTGCGACGCCCGGAAGGCGAAAGTAAAAATATGTTACTAATCTTAACAGCGAATTTGCGCGATTACTTTAGCTTTTCGCCAACTCTGTTACCGATTAACTCTCGCGGGCGGTTTCAGTCCTCGTCTCAATCGGCGACAATAGATCATTAATCCTTTTAACGTCGCGGCCGTGACATTTTGCCTACGCCAAGGTTGGACTCTTTTTATGCAAGCTGAAATCCTGTTAACGCTGAAATTGCAGCAGAAAATTTTCGCCGATCCACGACGTATCGAACTGTTAAAGCAGGTGAAAGTCACCGGTTCAATCAGTCAGGGCGCGAAACTCGCGGGTATCAGCTATAAAAGCGCCTGGGATGCCATTAATGAAATGAATCAGCTGGCTGACCAAACGCTGGTTGAGCGAAACACCGGCGGAAAAGGCGGAGGCGGCGCGGTGTTGACTCGTTATGGCGAACGCCTGATTCAACTTTATGAATTGCTGGCTCAGATTCAACAGAAAGCTTTTGACGTTTTAAAAGATGATGGCCTGCCGCTCGACAGCCTGCTGGCCGCAATTTCTCGTTTTTCACTGCAAACCAGCGCCCGTAACCAGCTATTTGGCACGGTTATCGAACGCGATAATGAGCAAGTTCAGCAACACATCAACGTGCTGCTGGCCGACGGAAAAACCGAGATTCGCGCTGCGCTTACCCAGCAAAGCGCCGATCGCCTCTCTCTTTCGCCGGGTAAAGAAATTTTGGTATTAATCAAAGCGCCGTGGATAACCCTGAGTTATCAGGCCGATAACGCCGATAACGCGCTGGCGGGCAAAGTACAAAGCATTCAACACGGGCATGATAATAGCGAAGTCCTCATCGCTCTCGACGCCGGTGAAATTTTGTGTGCGACGGTCACTAATAAGCAGGTTGCAGAGCTGGGCCTCAAAGAGGGTGATGCACTGTTTGCCCAGTTTGATGCCGACAAGGTCATCGTCGCCACGCTGTGCTAGCCTTCTAATTTATCAATAACTTCAATATCTTGCATATTCAGCGCTGACAGTTTGCAGAATTGTCAATTGACTTGAGGAGGGGATGCGCTTATCCCTGAAATCCTTAATGATTCATTTTAATAGAATCTCAGGGCAGCTTAATGACACGCTGCCTCAAGTTAAAAGGCAGGAGCAAGATGTCATCTTTACATATTTCACAGGCTATTTTCCGTCTCGGCGATACCCGCACGCTTAATCTCGCCGATGTCACGATCAAACAGGGTGAAGCCTGGGCGTTTGTGGGCTCCAACGGCAGCGGAAAATCGGCATTGGCGCGAGCGATTGAAGGCTCGCTGACGCTGCTGGAAGGCGAAAGACACAGCGATTTCAGCAACGTCGTGCGCCTTTCTTTCGAACAGTTACAGAAACTGGTGGCTGACGAATGGCAGCGCAATAACACCGATTTGCTGAGCGCCGACGAAGACGACACCGGACGCACCACCGCCGACATCATTCAGGAACAGGTGAAAGACCCCGCGCGCTGCGAGCAACTCGCCAGCCAATTTGGCATCGCGCCCCTGCTTAATCGCCGTTTTAAATATCTTTCAACAGGTGAAACGCGTAAGACCCTGCTCTGTCAGGTTTTGATGCAGCAACCTGACCTGCTGGTGCTCGACGAACCGTTTGACGGACTTGACGTCAACGCGCGTCAGCAGCTGGCCGACGTATTAGCCGAGCTGTTTACTCACGGCCAGACAATGGTGCTGGTGTTAAACCGTTTCGTTGATATTCCACCGTTTATTCAGCATGTTGGCGTGCTGGCTGACTGCACGCTAGCCTCGGTAGGCGAACGCGATCGGGTACTCTCTGACGCGCTGGTCGCACAGTTGGCGCACAGTGAAAACCTGAGTGGCATGCAGATCCCTGAAAGCGAAGATCCGACCAGCAAAGTTTCTCCGCCCGACGATCAGCCGCTGATCGTACTGCGTAACGGCGTGGTGCAATATAATGACAAACCGATCCTTCACGGCCTCAGCTGGCAGGTTGATCACGGCCAGCATTGGCAGATCGTCGGGCAAAACGGTGCCGGAAAATCGACGTTGTTGAGTTTGATCACTGGCGATCACGCACAAGGTTACAGCAATGATTTGACGCTGTTTGGCCGTCGTCGCGGCAGTGGTGAGACGATTTGGGACATTAAGCGGCACATCGGTTACGTCAGCAGCAGTCTGCATCTGGACTATCGCGTAAGCTCTAGCGTACGTAACGTGATCCTCTCCGGATTCTTTGATTCTATTGGTATTTATCAGGCGGTTTCTGACCGTCAACAGCAATTGACGACGCAATGGCTGGATCTGCTCGGACTCGGCGGTCGTTTAGCAGACACGCCTTTTCACAGTCTTTCGTGGGGCCAGCAGCGTTTGGCGCTTATCGCCCGCGCGCTGGTTAAGCACCCTGCCCTATTGATTCTCGACGAGCCGCTGCAAGGTTTGGACCCGCTTAACCGTCAGTTGGTGCGTCGTTTCATTGACGTGCTGATCGGCGAAGGAAATACGCAGTTGTTGTTTGTTTCGCACCATGCGGAAGATGCGCCCCTTTGTATTACGCATCGGCTTAGTTTTTTGCCTGACGGCGAGGTGTATCAATACGGTGTTGAGAAATTAGCGAACTAGGGCTTGACCAAGCTTTTAGGTTTTAGATTTGGAATCTAAAGGCAAACTTTTAAATTCAAATTCAAATTCAAATTCAACTGCATGCGCTTCGCTTACTGCGCGGCGGCGCAGACCGCCCAAAGAGGCGCAGTCGCTCGCCCCTTTGGAATCCCAAGCTTTTTTTCCACAGCTGCAACTTGAGGACTACAAAGGGAGATCTTTCCAGGCACATTGGTGAGTGGCGTTGGTCGCGGCGCTCCGCGCTTCCCTCGCTACGTTCACAAGCCAAAAACGTCTTGCTCAACTTCGCTCAGCGCCGCCCTGAGGCCGCCAATTACAGCATTTACGGCAAGGGCGGATACTTTTAAGCGGTCAAAAACCGATCCTTCAACCTAGAATTTATTGTGAGGGATCGGCCTTTGACCGCCCAAGAGTTTTCGCCCTTGTAGTAAATGCTGTAATTGGCGGTATCGGGGCTGTGCTGAGCGAAGTGGCGGGAGACGTTTTTGGCGCCCGTCCGAAGAGAAGGGACCGCGGAGCGGCACGACCTACGCCACTCACCCATTTGCCTGAAAAGATGTCACTTTTTCAGCTCTCACGTTGCAACTTTGGAAAAAAAGCGCGGGATTCTTAAGGGTGTTCGCTTAGGAACATCCTTGAGGCGGTCTGCGCCGCCGCGCAGTAAGCGAAGCGCATGAACTTGAACTTGAACTTGAACTTGAACTTGAACTTGAACTTGAATTTAAATTTAAAGCTAAATTTTGAATTAAAAGCTAAATTTTGAATTAAAAGCCGAATTTTGACCTTAAAAGAAAATCGAAAAACCCTTTTTCGTGAAACCGCTTACACTCCTCGCAAGGAGTCCCACCGATTTGTTTGAAGTGCCCATCATGCAAATGATAAACTATCCCGTGTAAACGATACCATTTTAAAAGGTGGATCACCTTTTCCGATGCCGCAGCGTGATATTGTTGCTTGCATCAACATCTTTGAGGAGTCGATATGTACGTTCTAGTCACGGGTGGTAGCGGTTACATCGGTAGCCATACCTGCGTTCAATTAATTGAAGCGGGTTATCAGCCCATCATTCTGGATAACCTCTGCAACAGCAAAGCCAGCGTACTTGAGCGCATAACAACGTTAACGGGCAAAACGCCGGTTCTGGTTGAAGGCGACATCCGCGATCGCGCGCTGCTGGACAAGATCTTCAACGATTATGCTATCCACTCGGTTATTCACTTTGCCGGCCTCAAAGCCGTGGGTGAATCGGTGAATAAACCGATGGAATACTACGACAACAATGTCTACGGTTCGCTGGTATTGGTCGAAGCGATGCGCGCGGCGGGCGTCACCAACCTGATTTTCAGCTCTTCCGCCACCGTTTATGGCGATCAGCCAAAAACGCCCTATGTCGAAGATTTCCCGACTGGCACCCCTTCCAGCCCGTATGGCCGCAGTAAATTAATGGTCGAGCAGGTTCTGCAAGACCTGCAACGCGCCGAGCCAAACTGGAGCATTTCGCTGCTGCGCTACTTTAATCCGGTCGGCGCGCATCCGTCGGGCCTGATGGGTGAAGATCCGCAGGGCATTCCAAACAACCTGATGCCGTTTATCGCGCAGGTTGCCGTGGGTCGCCGTGATTCTCTGTCCGTTTTCGGCAACGATTACGACACGCCAGACGGTACTTGCCTGCGCGACTATATTCACGTCGTCGATTTAGCCGACGGCCATATTGCCGCGATGAAAACGCTGCACGACAAACCGGGTGTTCACATCTATAACCTGGGCGCGGGCGTCGGTAAAAGCGTGCTCGACGTGATCAACGCGTTCAGCGACGCCTGTGGCAAACCGGTGAGCTACCACTTTGCCCCGCGCCGCGAAGGCGATCTGCCGGCCTATTGGGCTGACCCGAGCAAGGCGGCCAATGAGTTGAACTGGCGCGTAAGTCGTAATCTGCAAGACATGGCCGCGGATACCTGGCTGTGGCAATCGAAAAATCCTCAAGGCTATGCGGATTAAGGAACAGTAATGTCTGATTTTGACCCCATTGAACATCCGCATCGTCGTTATAACCCGCTGAGCGATCAGTGGGTGCTGGTCAGCCCGCATCGCGCAAAGCGTCCGTGGCAAGGCCAGCAGGAAACGCTTTCACAGGAGAAACTGCCCGCGCACGATCCGGACTGTTTCCTGTGCCCGGGCAATACCCGCGTAACGGGCGATGTGAATCCTGATTATCAGGGTACGCACGTATTTACCAACGATTTCGCCGCCTTGATGCCAGACACGCCGTTTGCGCCGGAAAGTGACGATCCGTTGATGCGCTGCCAGAGTGCACGCGGCACCAGTCGCGTGATCTGCTTCTCGCCGGACCATTCCAAAACCCTGCCGCAGCTTTCCGTTGCCGCGCTGGAAAAGGTGGTAAAAACCTGGCAAGAGCAGAGCGCGGATTTGGCAAAAACTTATCCGTGGGTGCAGGTTTTTGAAAACAAAGGCGCGGCGATGGGATGCTCGAATCCGCATCCGCACGGCCAGATTTGGGCCAACAGTTTCTTGCCAAACGAAGCCGAGCGCGAAGATCATTTGCAGCGTCAATATCTGGCGCAGCACGGTTCTTCAATGCTGGTGGATTACGTGCAGCGCGAGCTAGCCGACGGCAGCCGCACCGTGGTTGAAACTGAACACTGGCTGGCGGTGGTGCCTTATTGGGCGGCTTGGCCGTTCGAAACGCTGCTGTTGCCTAAAGCAAAAGTGTTGCGCCTGACGGAACTCAGCGACGCGCAAAGCAGCGATTTGGCGCTGGCGATGAAAAAATTAACCAGCCGCTACGACAACCTGTTCCAGTGCTCTTTCCCGTATTCGATGGGCTGGCACGGCGCGCCTTACAGCGAAGGTGACTACTCACACTGGCAGCTGCACGCTCACTTTTATCCGCCGTTGCTGCGTTCGGCGACGGTCAGAAAATTCATGGTCGGCTACGAAATGCTGGCCGAAACGCAACGAGATTTGACTGCCGAGCAGGCCGCCGAACGTCTGCGCGCGGTCAGTGACGTGCATTATCTTACTGATGTAGAACCTCTTGATAACGACAAGAATGGCGAGGCCGAAACGAAATGATCGAACTAAAAAACAAGACACTGGAAATTTTCGAGCAGGCGTTCGGTTATCCGGCAACGATGACCATCAAAGCGCCCGGCCGCGTCAATTTGATCGGCGAACACACTGATTATAATGACGGTTTCGTGCTGCCCTGCGCGATCGACTATGAAACGGTGATCGCCTGCGGTCAGCGCAACGATCGCACCATTCGCGTCATCGCCGCTGACTATGACAATCAGCAAGATGAGTTCTCCCTCGAAGAACCGATCGTCAGCACGACCGCCCTGCCGTGGGCCAACTATGTGCGCGGCGTGGTAAAACACCTGCTGCTGCGCAACGGCGATTTCTCCGGCGCCGACATGGTGATCAGCGGCAACGTGCCGCAGGGCGCGGGCCTCAGCTCCTCCGCCTCGCTCGAAGTCGCCGTAGGTCAGGCGCTGAAAAGCCTTTACGACCTGCCAATCGACGGCGTGCAGTTGGCGCTCAACGGTCAGGAAGCCGAAAACCAGTTTGTGGGCTGCAACTGCGGCATCATGGACCAGCTTATCTCGGCGCTTGGTAAAGAAGATCACGCATTACTGATCGACTGCCGCTCGCTGGAAACCAAAGCCGTGTCGATGCCAAAAGATGCGTCGGTGGTAATCATCAACTCCAACGTCAAGCGCGGTTTGGTCGACAGCGAATACAACACCCGTCGCAAACAGTGCGAAGAGGCGGCGCGTTTCTTCGATGTTAAAGCGTTGCGCGACGTCAGTCTGGCTGAGTTCGCCGCAAAATCCGCCGAGCTCGACCCGATGACCGCCCGCCGCGCGCGTCACGTGATCACCGAAAACGATCGCACCGAAGCCGCCGCCATTGCTTTGAGTCAGGGTGACCTCAAGAAAATGGGCGTGCTGATGGCTGAATCCCACGTTTCAATGCGTGACGATTTTGAAATCACCGTGCCGCCAATCGACACGCTGGTTGAAATCGTTAAATCGGTGATCGGCGATCGCGGCGGCGTGCGCATGACGGGCGGCGGTTTCGGCGGCTGCATCGTGGCGCTGATGCCAAGCGATTTGGTCGATGAAGTTCGTAAAACGGTAGCACATGAATATCACGCAAAAACCGGCATCAAAGAGACGTTTTACGTCTGTCAGGCGTCGGAAGGAGCCAGCGTATGCTAACAGCCAATGACACCCAACGCGCGCCAGACGGTGCGCCTTTTCAACAAGTTACGCTAACAAACTCTTCAGGGGCGACGGCGACCTTTATGGATTGGGGTGCCACCTGGCTCTCCTTCGTGCTGCCGCTGGCAGACGGGGAAAAACGCGAGCTCCTGCTGGGCTGTCAAACGCCGGAGCAGTATCCGCAGCAGACCGCCTATCTCGGTGCAACGGTCGGGCGTTATGCCAACCGTATTGCCCGTGCGCAGTTTCAGATCGACTGCAAACCGCACCTGTTGGTGGCTAATCAGGGCGTCCACCAGCTGCACGGCGGGCCTGAAGGCTTTAACGCGCGTCGTTGGAAAATCTTGAATCATACGGCGCAGAAGGTCAGCTTCCAGCTGGTGTCGCCGGATGGCGATCAGGGCTATCCGGGCGAGTTGACTGCCGAAGTTCATTACGTGTTAACCAATGACAATCGGCTGGAGATTTCCTACAAGGCGCAGATCGACAAGCTCTGTCCGGTGAATCTGACCAATCATGCCTACTTTAATCTCGACGGCGAAGGCAACGACGTGCGCAAGCATCGGCTACAGCTGTTTGGCGAGCGTTTTTTGCCGGTCGACAGCGACGGAATTCCGTGTGCCGATCTCACCTCGGTCGATCAAACGGGCATGGATTTTCGCAAGCCGAAAACGCTGGCTCAGGATTTTCTGCGCGATCGCGATCAGCAACGGGTTAAAGGTTACGACCACGCCTATCTGCTGTACGCCACCTGCAACGCCAGTGATAACGCGGCGGCGCATCTGTGGTCGTCGGATGACAAAGTTAAAATGTCGGTGTTTACCTCTGCGCCCGCGTTGCAACTTTACAGCGGCAATTTCTTGAACGGTACGCCAAATCGACGCGGCGGTGAGTACGCCAACTACAGCGGCGTGGCGCTTGAAAGCGAATTCTTGCCGGACAGTCCAAACCATTCAACCTGGCCGCAGCCGAGCTGCTGGTTGAAACCGGGTCAAACTTATCGCGCCTCAACCGTGTATCAGTTTTATTCGTTGTAAAGTTCGGTTGTGAGGTCTGCTGCAACGTTCTGCTGTAAAACCTGCCATAAAAAAGGGCCATCTCACGGGATGGCCCTTCTTCTTTCTACTCGTTACTACTGCTTTGGAAAACGCTTAGAAATCAACGTTAACGCCCAGCTGGAAGGTACGGCCCGGCATGGTCGCCAGTGCCAGATCGGCTTTATCCTGCGCGGTTGAAGTTTCTGTATCGCGCGTGCTCAGATAATCCCAATATTTTCTGTCGGTGACGTTATAGATGCCGCCGCTCAGCTTGACGTTTTTCGCCACCTGCACATAACCGGTCAAATCCACAATTCCGTAGCCCGGAATACGCGCGTATTCAGTAGAGGAATCGGTGATCGCGGTGCCCGCATTGGTGTAGGTTTCGCGGTTGGTTGCGGTTGCCTGCTTGCCTTTGTTAAAGGTTGCGGTGACGGCTACGCCGTAAAGCTTGGACGGATCGTCCCACGCGACGCCGGTAACCAGTTTCATTGGCGCGACGCTGTCGAGATCGACGTATTTATCCCCCGAATAGCTCGATTTAGATGCGCCTTTAGCATAGCCGAAGGAGAGGCGCGCGCTCAGGCCATCAACCTGCTGATACCAGGTACCGAAGTTGAATCGCGCCGTGACGGAGCTGCCGTAAATGTAAGCTTCGTCGCGGTTTTCAGCTTCATAAGCAATGTAAATATTGCTCGGAATATTGGCAAAAATCGACGGACTGCCCGCGCGAGTATAACGCGTGTAGGCAATAAAGTTTTTGTATTGGCTGTAAAACGCATTGATATCAAAGGTCACGCCCGGCGTCGCTTCACCTTTAATGCCCCACTCGTAGTTGTTGCTGGTCTCGGTTTTAAGATCAGAATTACCGATCAGCGCGTACTGGGAGCTACCTGCATAGCTCGAGCTCAGGTTCCACGAGCCGTAAAGCTGGCTGGCATCCGGGAACTGCGCGCCACGTTTGTATTGCAGGTAAGTGGTCACTTTCGGCGTCAGGTCATACAGGAACGCCAGCGAAGGCAAGATTTGTGTGTCGCTGGTTGTGCCGTACAGCGTCGACAATTCAGCTTCTGACAGCGAACCGTTAGCCAGCGTGCCGAGATCTTTAGGCTCGGTTTTCTGATAGGCCAGACGCACGCCCGGAACAATCGAGAAGTTATGCCCGTCGAGATCCCACGTCATGGTGTCTTGCGCGAAGGCACCAAAAACATAGGTCCGGCTGTTAGCCTGCGGCGGCATGGTGTAAGCGTACGTGCTCTGCACCGGCGTCTGATTAAACGGACGATCGGTGTCGGAAATATTGCCGTTCAGACCCCAGCGGAACTCGTGAATCCCCCACGATTTCGCCATTTTATTGTCGAAACCAAAGGTGTGAGTGTTCAGATCCGAGAAGGTGCGAACCTGCGCAGTACCCAGCGTATTCGGGCCGTAGGTGTTATCGTGGGCCTGCGTTTTCTGGTAGAACAGCTTGGTGTCGATGGTATCGACCAGCAGCGAATTTGGCGTCCAGTGATCCAGCAGGCTGGCGGTTAGACGGCGGGTTTCGCTGGTCTGATAGTTGGTGCCATTAACCGCTGAACCGGCGCTGTTCCACGAGTCAAAATGGGTGTGATTGGTTTTATCATAGAGATCGACGGTGCCGGTCAGCGTATGGGTATCGGTCGCGGCCCACGTGCCGGAGGCCATAACGGCGTCGGAATGCCAGTTGGCCGGATACGCATCGCGCGTTCCGCTGTTGTTACGCGTTTCCTGACCATCACGCCGGCTGATCACCACTACGCCGCTCAGGTCGCGATCGCCACCGGCCACGGTAATGCCGTTGTGCCAGCTGCGGTTTGAAGAGTCGTAATCGCTCTGGTAACCAAAATAGCTGTGCTTGTTGGCGCTGAGATAGTCGTCAGCCGATTTTGGCTTGAACGACACGGCGCCGCCAAGCGCGGTGTTGGCGTAAGAGACGTTGGTCGCGCCTGACTGAATATCAACCGTGCCATACATATAAGGATCGATATAGTCGCGGCCCATGCCGAAGGTGTCCTGCCCTGCGCGTCCGACATAAGGTCGGCCGGTGGCGCTTGGCTGGGCGATGCCGTCGACGTCGATGGCGACGCGGTTGGATTCCAGACCACGAATGTTGTAACCGGTATATCCGCTGCGATCATAACCGCTTTTACCTACCGACGATCCGCCCGCCGATCCCGTCGCGCTGACTAGCGGCTGGTAACGCATGATGGTGCCGAAATCATTGCCGCCGTCTTTTTGCATATCTTTGGCGGTGATTTTGGTTTCTGCGCCCGCTTTTCTTTCGACAGTAGGCGAAATCACGGTCATTACGTCGTCATCGCTGTTGGCAGCTGAAACGGTTGACGCTTTGGCAGTGGCAGCAGACTGCGTATTTTCGGCAGCGATAGCGCTCATGACAGAGCTGGCGACGAGGCTGAGAGTCAGCAAAGTCTTGAGATGACGCGTTCCCTTGTGTGGAGACATTAAAAAGGCCTTAAGAGTTTTTAGGATTATTATTTTGCTCAACAATGTTTCTTGCTTGTAATAGGCCGTGATTCCTAAATTATACGCACGGCAAGCCCCTGTTATTTATCAGGGTTTTTTATAGACTTAATTTGTAATGAAAATGATAATAATTATCATAAACATTCATGTCAACGAATTTGCAGCGTTAAGTTCCCCGTTTCGATGTAATTTTTATGTAAGTTTGCGCAGAACGTGCCAGGAAAGTGGGTAAAGCAGAGCGAGACGGCCCTTAATGTAGAAAAATGTGAGCTCTATCGACTGTTTCTAATGCCAATCGGATGAGTGACATCTACGCTTACAGGATGTCCTGGTGCGCAGGACGTTTAAAAGGAATGAACTATGCGTTTACCTATTCTGTTATCCCTGCTGGCGACACTGTGTATCAGCGGCAACGCGCTCGCGGCGGAGGCGACTAAAACCCCGTCGGCGGCGCAAACGGCCCAGCGTCAGAAAATGACCGATTGTAATCAGCAGGCGACCACGCAAAGCCTGAAAGGTGACGAACGCAAAACGTTTATGAGTCACTGTCTGAAAGCCGAGACGCAAACCAACGACAAGGCGCTTTCCACGCAGCAAAATAAAATGAAGAGCTGTAACGCCGATGCTGCCAAAAAAGAGCTGAAAGGTGACGCACGTAAAACATTCATGAGCGAGTGTTTGAAAAAAGCGGCGTGATCTGCAACCTAGGCTGCACTATCGTTAGCAAATAAAGAAACGGTAGCAAATAAGCAAAATCCTCTTAACGCGCATTCCGAAAACTCGGCTGCGCGTTTCGTTTATTGTTTGCTGTCGCGGGGGGTGACGACCTATAATGGGCGCAGTTGTCATTGGAATTTCAGTAAATTGAGGAGTTTAGCTATGGCTGTATTCAAGCTGGTTCTTGTAAGACACGGCGAAAGTCAATGGAACCAAGAAAACCGTTTTACTGGTTGGTATGATGTTGATCTTTCGGAAAAAGGTCGTACTGAAGCGAAGCAGGCTGGTCAGCTGCTGAAAGATGAAGGCTTCCAGTTCGATTTTGCCTACACCTCTGTACTGAAACGTGCTATCCACACGCTGTGGAGCGTTCTGGATGAGCTGGACCAGCCTTGGTTGCCGGTTGAAAAATCCTGGAAACTGAACGAACGTCATTACGGCGCGTTGCAGGGTCTCGATAAAGCTGAAACTGCGGCCAAATATGGCGACGAGCAGGTCAAGCAATGGCGTCGCGGCTTCCGCGTAACTCCGCCAGCACTCGAAAAGAGCGATGAGCGTTTCCCGGGTAACGACCCGCGTTATGCAAGCCTGCTGCCTGAAGAGCTGCCAACGACAGAAAGCCTGGCGCTGACCATTGATCGCGTGATTCCTTTCTGGACTGACGTTATCAAACCGCGCGTTGAAAGCGGCGAGCGCGTTATCATTGCTGCACACGGCAACTCCCTGCGCGCAATGGTTAAATACTTCGACAATCTGAGCGAAGACGAAATCCTTGAGCTGAACATCCCGACGGGCGTGCCACTGGTTTACGAGTTTGACGAAAACTTCAAACCTATCAAGCACTACTATCTGGGTAACGCTGAAGAGATCGCGGCAAAAGCGGCTGCGGTTGCCAATCAGGGTAAAGCCAAGTAATTCGGTGAACCTGAAGCAAAAAAAAGAACGCCTCGGCGTTCTTTTTTTATGCATAACATTCTTCAAATCTGGCGAAGCTTATCCGCGACGAGTTTTCACCGCATTTGCCAAGCTGCGCAACAGGTTTTCGGTATCTTCCCAGCCGATGCAGGCGTCGGTTACGCTCTGGCCATAAACCAGCGGTTCGCCCGTTTCCAGACTCTGATTACCTTCAACCAGATTGCTCTCGACCATCACGCCCATAATCGCCTCTTCGCCGCCAGCCAGCTGTCCGCAAACGTCTTCACAGACTTCCATCTGCTTTTTGAACTGCTTGCTGCTGTTCGCGTGGCTAAAGTCGATCATGATTTCGGCAGGTAGACCGGCTTTTTCCAGGCCGTCTTTCACTTCTTTTACATCTTCGGCGCTGTAGTTTGGCTTTTTGCCGCCGCGCAGAATAATGTGACAGTCGCTGTTGCCGCTGGTGCCGACAATCGCAGAATGGCCCCATTTGGTGACAGACAGGAAGCTGTGTGGCGCGCCCGCAGCATTAATGGCGTCAATAGCCACTTTAATGGTGCCATCGGTGCCGTTTTTGAAGCCGACCGGACAAGAGAGGCCTGACGCCAGCTCGCGGTGAACCTGAGATTCGGTGGTGCGTGCGCCGATAGCGCCCCAGCTCATCAGATCCGCCAGATACTGCGGGGTGATCATGTCTAAAAACTCACCCGCCGCCGGTAAACCGGTGTCATTAATATCCAGCAACAATTTACGTGCGATCCGCAGACCGTCATTGATTTGGAAACTATTATTCATTTGCGGGTCATTAATCAGCCCTTTCCAACCCACGGTGGTACGCGGTTTTTCGAAATAAACGCGCATCACGATTTCCAGCTCGCCGCGCAATGCTTCGCGCATCGTGAGCAAACGGGCTGCATATTCTTTAGCGGCTTTGGGGTCATGAATGGAACAGGGTCCGATTACCACCAACAAACGATCGTCATTACCCTTTAAAATCTGATGGATAGCGTTGCGCGTCTCGGAAACTGTCTGTGCAGCCTTGTCGGTTGCGGGGAATTTTTCCAGCAGGGCCACTGGCGGTAAAAGTTCCTTAATCTCGGTGATACGTAAATCGTCGTTTTGATAATTCATAACTGTTCCAATGGGCATTTCATAAAGAAAACGGATCTAATTTCTAACCGGAACCAATCTATCGGCAATGCAGACAGCTGTAAATCGACTTTCCCCCAATATTCAGCATTAATCTCATTGCAGAGGCTTATTCCTCGACTAAGCTTTTATATTGATAAACATTTTCAATAGTTGAGTATTTCATCTATTCACCCCTAGTTGAGTATTTCATCTATTCACCCCTGCTTGGAGAAATGGCAATGAAAAAGCTAGCAATGATACTTTTGACCGCAGGTCTGGCATTTAGCAGCGGCGCTGTTTTGGCAGCAGACGGATCGACGGGTGGTTCAGGTTCAAATAATGGCCTCTCAAATCAGTCTGGCGGCCCGGGTTCAGTCGATCGCATTGCGCCTAATGGCGTGAGCAACAGCAAAATCAATACTTCGGACACCAATACCGCGCAGCAAACGCCAACGCATAAAAAAACCATGACTCACAAGAAAACCAGTAAAAATACCGATCATAAGATTACTATGTGTAAAGATGGCCGTTGCCCGAAACAAACCCCGGGAACTGCACAGTCTGCGAGAACCGGTAATTAATGTGTTATCAGGACCTTTGTTAGAATCTTAAAATAAATTAATAAAAAGATTTTCGCTCGACAGTTTGATCACAACGGGAAGCTTCGGCTTCCCGTTTACTTTGCAAATAGGGAAACATATGTCAGGACGTTCTTTCCTCCCCGAAGACCGCAATAGTCGCCGCCTGCTGCTGGCCTTTCTGGTCACCGTCGTCTTTATGGTGGCGGAAGTTATTGGCGGAATGATTTCGGGTTCGCTGGCGCTGCTCGCCGATGCGGGCCACATGCTGACCGACGCTGCCGCGCTGCTCATGGCCTTGCTGGCGGTGCGTTTTGCCCGTCGCAAGCCGAGCTCGCGCCACACCTTCGGCTTCCTGCGTCTCACCACCATGGCCGCCTTCGTCAACGCCGCTGCGCTGCTGCTCATCGTGGTGCTTATTCTGTGGGAAGCCATTCGTCGCTTTATGACGCCAGAGCCGGTCATGGGCGGCACAATGCTGGTTATCGCCATTGCGGGACTGTTTGCCAACCTGCTGGCCTTCTGGTTGCTTCATCAGGGCGAGGAAAAAGAGAATATTAATGTGCGTGCTGCGGCGCTGCACGTGCTGGGCGACTTGCTCGGATCGGTCGGGGCGGTTATCGCTGCGCTGATTATCATGAAAACCGGCTGGACGCCTATTGACCCGATTCTGTCGGTGCTGGTTTCGTGTCTGGTGCTGCGCAATGCGTGGGCGCTGCTGCGCGAGAGTTTTCACGAGTTGCTGGAAGGCACGCCGGAAGAGATTGATATCGACAAGCTGCGCAAGGATTTATCGCTGGCGATTCCCGAGGTGCGCAACGTTCATCACGTTCACGTCTGGCAGATTGGCGAGCAGCGCATTATGACGCTGCATGCGCAGGTGATTCCGCCACACGACCACGACGGATTACTGGAAAGAATTCAGCATCATCTGGCGCACAAATACAAAATCGGTCACGCGACGATTCAGATGGAATATGGCGCGTGTGAAACGCCTGACTGTACGATTAGCGAGATAGCCGCCAGCTCGGCAGGCCATGGTCATCACCATCACGGCCATGACCACGCCCATTAATCTTTCCAACGTGTAAAGCTTATTAACTCAATGACGCGTTCAGGCATTGCCCTGAGCGCGACGCTTTAACTGCGCAGCAAACTCCAGCATGCGGTTTAGCGGAATTAACGATTTCACTCGCAGCGCCTCATCGACTTCAATCGCGTGCGTCTTGCCGCCCTGCTCCAGTCCGTCGGCAATCGCCTTCAAACCGTTCATTGCCATCCACGGACAGTGCGCGCAGGTCCGACAGCTCGCGCCTTCCCCTGCCGTTGGCGCGGCAAACAGCTCTTTATCAGGGCAGGCTTGCTGCATCTTGTAGAAAATCCCGCGATCGGTCGCGACGATTAGCTTTTGATTTGGCAGCGTTTTGGCGGCTTGAATCAGCTGACTGGTCGACCCGACGGCGTCTGCCATGTCCACGATGGCCTGTGGCGACTCTGGATGCACCAGCACGGCCGCGTCAGGGTATATGGCTTTCATACGGGTTAGCGCCTGGGTCTTAAACTCGTCATGAACGATACAGGCACCCTGCCAGCACAGCACGTCTGCACCGGTCTGCTTTTTAACGTAATTACCCAAGTGCCGATCCGGCGCCCAGATAATTTTTTCACCAAGGCTATCAAGGTGTTCGATGAGTTCGACGGCGATGCTTGAGGTCACGACCCAATCTGCGCGCGCCTTTACCGCCGCGGAAGTATTGGCGTACACCACCACGGTGCGATCGGGATGGCTGTCGCAGAAATCGGAGAACGCCTGCTCCGGGCAGCCCAAATCCAGCGAGCATTCGGCCTGAAGCGTTGGCATTAGCACGGTTTTTTCGGGACTCAAGATTTTTGAGGTTTCGCCCATAAAGCGCACCCCTGCGACCAGCAGCGTCGAAGCCGGATGCTGACTGCCGAAGCGCGCCATTTCCAGCGAATCTGCCACACAGCCACCCGTCTCTTCGGCGAGCGCCTGAATTTCGGGATCGGTATAGTAGTGAGCGACCATCACGGCATCGCGCTCTTTCAGCAGCCTTTTAATCTTCTGTTTATAAAAGGCTTTCTCGTCGTCACTCAGCGGTGCCGGTTTTGGAGGAAAAGGATATACCGCCGCGTTCAGATCAAGGGTCTCACTCATCGCTCATCATCTCGTTAAATAGTAAACACCGCCAAACCCACAAATCGCCCCCAAATACAGGCCGTTTGTTTTATATGCTAAACAAAATACCCTGATCTTATGCATATGTCGCCTGAATTTTGCGCGATATAAGAATGTTGTTTAAGTGGCTTAAAATTTAACAATTGAAGATGTTTAATAAGAAAGTATTAAAACCAAACTTTCTATTCTTTACTCTGAAAATTTGGACTTTGGACTTTGGACTTTGGACTTTGGACTTTGAAACTTTGAAACTTTGAAATATGTGGGATCGTAGATTGGCCCTGGAAGTTGCCGATTTTTATTTAAAGTTAAGATTGGCGGCATCAGGGCGGCGCGGAATGGAGTGGAGTAAGACGTTTTTGGCTTACGAGCGGAATGAGGGAAGTGCGGAGCACCGCGACCTACGCCACACGGCGGTGTTACTGGAAAGAGCTCATCGTTGGGCAGAATAATTGTCGCGACGGAAAAGAGCTGGGGATTCCATAAGGGTCGAGCGACTGCGACCCTTTGGTCGGTCTGGGCCGACGCCCAGTAAGCGAAGCGCATGCAGTTGGGGGGATTGGCTCGAACCTGAACGCAGCTTCTCACCCACACTCTACGTGGAATTTGTCAGTTTTGAGAGGCTAAATAATTTAGCTGTCTCTAAAACGCAAAAAACGCCCTTTAGGCGCTTTTTTCTTAGAAGTGGTGGGCCGTGCGGGATTCGAACCTGCGACCAATTGATTAAAAGTCAACTGCTCTACCAACTGAGCTAACGGC